>JBEBVI010000074.1:0-13985 GCA_040392805.1 Taibaiella helva | reverse complement strand
AAATAACCCGTAGTATAAATATTCCCGGAAGTGTCAACAGCTATGCCACCGGGCGTGGGCGTGCCTGTCTGATCACCAACCTGTTTTGCCCAGATGAAAGTGCCGTCTGTCCTGTGTTTTGAAATAAACATATCGCGTGTGCCTTTGGCTACTCGTCTATGTTGTCCCGAACCGAAATCGAAGTCAATAGTGTCTGCAAATGCTCCTGTCGCATACAGATACCCTGACTTATCAATACAGATACTATTCACCATATCGGCTTCTTTCCCACCTACACTTTTTGCCCACGCAAAGTTTCCTGCACTATCAAGCCTACATAAAAAGGCATCTCTTTTTCCCCGGGAAGTCATATAAAAAGTGTCTGCAGGCAGAATGCCGGGATTGAAATCGGCCGTGGATTCGAAATGTCCCGCTATGTATACGTTTCCTTCTGTATCAGTAGTGACGGCTACGGCTTCCTGTGTTCCCGGGCCTCCGATCTGCTTTGCCCAGATAAAATCTCCGGCGGGGCCCAGCTTTACTATAAAGATATCCTGCCCGCCAACGGACTTCATATCAGACACACCGGCACCCGGGTTAAAATCCACGGTCTCAGAAAATACACCGGTAGTATATATATTTCCCCATACATCTACAGTTATGCTATTGGGGGTTTCATAATCCGCGCCGCCAATTTGCTTAGCCCATTCTGTGGTCACATTTTGTGCAGATGCCGGTATAATATGCATTAATAAAAGAGAGAAAAGGAACGAGGGGTATACTGTGTATATTTTCATCATAAGTCATATTTTATTTCAGGATAAACAAGTAAGTATGTTCTGCTGAACCCGCAAATACATTAGGATATTTTGCAGTTTCTGATTTAAGGTTAAGATCTTCGCACACTTTTCTGAATTGCTTGATCATCTGCCTGATGTTCCGGGCAGGTATTCTGTCTTCAGAAGTCGATGGCCTGAAGACCCCGGTATCCGGCTGGACCGGTATATGCTTAAAAGTAGTTTTCGCTTCATATTGCTTGTCGTTGTTTATCGGGTTAAACAGAATATTTTTTGCCGGGGATATACTTTAGAGCTTCACCGGATATTTGCAAATGTTACCCATTTCCATTGCCGGTAAAAGAGTAGTATTGACATTTAATTTATAGTAGAAAACTACTATAAACATATTGTGAGGAGGAGCATGAGCTATAGATCTGATAGCTTTTCCAGAATAATAAAAGGAAGATTCCGTATAAGGATTATATAATATAAACCCAATTTAGCGATCGGTAGTATATTTTTTTGTGCAAAAATTCGTTTGATTATCAGTAAATTGCGTTCCTTATAAAAAAAAAGGTAATAAATTCTTTGGCACTTATTAAGTGGAAATGTACCTTTGCGCTCCCATTGCATTAGTGTTGTAAAACATGATAGCGGGTGTAAGAATTTTTTATAGCTAAAAGCATATTTGTACAATGTCTCTTAATCAATTGAGCTTCAAAACAAAGTCGGCTAACGACAGCATCGTAAAGCGTGAGTGGTGGGTGGCAGATGCAACCAATCAAACTTTAGGTCGCTTCAGCTCCAAAATCGCGGCTGTTTTACGAGGTAAAAATAAACCTTATTATACTCCCCATTTCGATTGCGGAGATTATGTGATCGTGATTAATTCTGCTAAAATTGCCATGAGTGGCGATAAACTGAATAGCAAGGAATATCAACACGTTTCCGGCTACCCCGGTGGTCAGAAAAGGGAATTAGCCAAAAACCTGATCAAACGCAGGCCCAATGCAGTGATTGAAAATGCTGTAAGGGGTATGTTACCTAAGAATCGTTTAGGCCGTGCCATGTACAAAAAACTATTTGTGTACGAAGGACCGGATCACGCACATAAAGCACAGCAACCTAAGGAATTCAAATATTAATTTTCAGCCTTCTGATTGGCTTATAACCTTTTTTATTAATTATAATGGAAAAACAAACAAATGCTGTAGGTCGTCGTAAAGAGGCAGTTGCTCGTGTATATCTGAGCAAGGGTACAGGCGATATTAAAGTAAACGGCAAAGAATATAAAGCATATTTCCCTTTGATCTATCTTCAAAACCAGGTTGAGCTACCTCTTAAAACTGTTGAGGCTTCCGATCAGTTTGATGTTGTGGTGAATGTTAAGGGTGGGGGGCCGAAAGGACAGGCAGAGGCTATAAAACTGGCTATTGCGCGTGCACTTTGTGAAGTGAATGGTGAATTGCGTCCGGCGTTGAAAAAACAAGGCTTACTGCGTCGCGATCCACGTGTTGTTGAACGTAAGAAGTTTGGTAAGGCTAAAGCCCGTCGTAGCTTCCAGTTCTCTAAACGTTAAAGCCACCCATTGCCTCCTTTCAGAGGTATTGCGGATGTTGTTTTTTACTATTATTTTAAAAACTCGTCAATTTTCCGACAATGGAAGAAAATAAATCATTACATCAACAGTTGTTAGAAGCCGGAGTTCATTTTGGACATCAGAAGAAAAAATGGAACCCAAAAATGCTTCCTTATATCTTTGCCGAAAAGAACGGCATCCATATTATAGATCTCAATAAAACTATAGAGGGACTTCAGGAGTCTGCGGCAGCATTGAAATCTATTGCTAAGAGCGGTAAGAAGATCATGTTTGTAGCTACCAAAAAGCAGGCGAAAGAAATAGTAGCTGAAGCTGCTATCAAAGCGAACATGCCTTACGTTACCGAGCGTTGGCTGGGTGGTATGCTGACCAACTTCCAGACTATACGTAAGAGTGTTAAGAAGATGCAGAGCATCGAAAAGATGCTTAATGACGGTACTTTAGACAGCGTTACCAAAAAAGAGCGTCTGACTTTAGATCGCAGTAAGCAAAAAATGGAAAAAGTGTTAGGTGGTATAGCCCAGATGGGGCGTACTCCGGCAGCGCTTTTTATCGTAGATATCAGCCATGAGCATATCGCTTTAGCTGAAGCTAAGCGCCTTGGTATTACTACCTTTGCTATGGTAGATACCAACAGCGACCCTACAAAAGTTGATTTTTCTATTCCTGCGAATGATGATGCTACCAAATCAATCGCTATCATAACCAACTATCTTATAGCTTCTATTATCGAAGGTATCGAAGAGCGTGCTCATAATAAAGAGCTTGAGCAGGAGGAAGCTGAAGAAGAATTTGTAGAGCGTACACGCGGTTTGGATCTGGATGAAGAAGAGAAAGATAAGAAGAGTGGTGGAGCTAAAACCGGTGGCGGTCGCAAGCGTGGTACAGGTGCAGCCGGTGGTGCTGGCGCCAGAAAGCCGTCTACTCCGGGCACAGCTAAAAAATAGTATTTTTGGCTAAACGTTCATAAAGTTTCAGAAAGCTCCCGTTACTCGGGGGCTTTTTAAGTTTGTAGAGAAAGATGTACCGGATATTTTAGCGAAATCATTTCTTGCCGGGAGGCAAGGAAGCGCAACAAAGTATGTAATAAAAACTAAGGGCCACTAAGTATTCATTCTTAGTGGCCCTTAATCCCTTAATGGTTAATTTGACTTACAAAGAGAATGCCTCATTGACAAGCATGGCCTGTTCCTGTACATGCTTACGGGCAAAACCAGTTGCAGTCGCTGCGCTGGCCTGCCTTGTAAGGTAACCGATATTGATATGCTCCAGGTTCATTTTCAGGAAAGAAGCAGCACCCATATTGCGCGGCTCTTCCTGCACCCACAGCCATTGCGCTGATTTATACTTTTCGTAGAGTGCATTTAATTGCTGCTGCGGTAACGGGAAAATTTGCTCCAGCCTTACTATGGCAACATCTTCCCGTTGCTCATTGATTTGTTTTTCACTCAGGTCAAAATAAACCTTTCCGCTACAAAGCAACACCCTTTTTACTTTTGATGCATCCTGTATATTAGGATCGTCTATAACCTCTCTAAAACCACCGGTGCTGAAGTCGGCAATATCTGAATAAGAACGCGCATGCCTCAGGTTAGCTTTCGGAGAAAAGTTGACTAAAGGTATACGGAAGGGGAGCACAACCTGCCTGAGCAACGCATGGAAAAAGTTTGCAGCTGTAGTAATATTGGTAACAAACATATTATTTTCTGCAGACTGTTGCAGGAACCGCTCTAAGCGTGCGCTGGAGTGATCTGGCCCGCCACCTTCATACCCGTGAGGCAGAAGCAATACCAAACCATTTTGGGTAAACCATTTTTGTTCGGCACTTGTTATATACTGGTCAATGACGATCTGTGCCCCGTTTGCAAAATCTCCGTATTGTGCTTCCCATACCACCAGGCTATTCGGATCGACCATACCATATCCGTACTCAAATCCAAGGACTGCATATTCACTCAGAAGAGAATTATAAATATAAAATTTACCCTGTTGGGCGTCCAGGTTGCTCAGCCTGTTATATTCCGTATTACTGGTTTCATCTACAATGCATGCATGCCTGTGGGAGAAAGTGCCCCGTTTTACATCTTCACCGCTTAACCGTACATCATTGCCTTTCATCAGAATGGAGCTATATGCCAACAGTTCGGCTGTAGCCCAGTCTATCTTTCCACTTGTTTCCAGTAATTTACTTTTATCGGAAAGCAGCTTTTCTATTTTCCGTAAAGGTTTGAAGCCCTCCGGAATAGTCATTATTTTCTGGAAAAGCTCCCTGATTTCCTGTTCAGGCAAAGCGGTTACCGGCGATTGGTTGAAGTCCTGGGACTTTGATTTCCTTAATTCCTGCCATTTCTTTTCCGGCTCCTGATAAGCATAAGGTAGCGGCTTCTGTTTTATTTCGTCTAACCTGGCCTGCAGCTCATTCCAAAATTTCTGTTCCATTTCTTTGGCCATCTCCCTTGCTTCCGGCTTACCGTTGTCCAACAGGTATTGTGTATATACTTCCCTCGGATTAGGATGCTTGTCGATCAGCGCGTATAAGCCGGGTTGGGTAAATTTGGGTTCATCACCCTCGTTGTGGCCATGCTTACGGTAGCATACCATATCAATGAAAATGTCCTCATTGAATTTCTGGCGATAATTAATCGCGAATATAGCCGCTTTCACGACCGCTTCCGGGTCATCGCCATTCACGTGCAGTACCGGAGCATGAACCATAGCAGCTATACTGGTACAATAATCCGTAGAACGCGCATCATCAAAATCGGTAGTAAATCCGATTTGGTTATTAATAACAAAATGAATGGTGCCACCAATTTCATAGCCTTCCAGCTTGCTCATCTGCAACAACTCATATATAATGCCCTGTCCGGCAACGGCCGCATCTCCGTGAATAAGTATAGGTAATATTTTTGTGTAATCGCTGTTATACAATACGTCTGCTTTAGCCCTTGAAAAGCCCGCCACTACCGGGTCGACTACTTCCAGATGCGAAGGGTTGGGAAGAAGCTGCACATTAACCGTTTTACCCTCCGGTGTCTGTATATTGCTGCGGAAACCCAGATGGTATTTCACATCACCGCTTCCCATGGTCATATCAGCCGGCATGTTCCCCTCAAATTCGGAAAAGATCTGGTCGTAGGTCTTGCGCATGATATTGGTAAGCACATTGAGCCTGCCACGGTGTGCCATTCCGATCACCACTTCTTCAACACCGCTTTCCGCCGCTGTAGTGATCATGGAGTCCAGGGCCGGGATCATGCTCTCGCCGCCTTCCAGCCCGAAACGTTTCTGGCCGATAAATTTTGTATTCAGGAACTTCTCGAAGATGACGCCATAGTTCAGCTTTTCCAGAATACGTTTTTGTTCCGGCAGGGAGAACTCCTGCTCCATTAATTCCTCGAAATGGTTCTGCACCCACATGTGCGCCTCCATACGGTTCATATAGGTATATTGAATACCTACATTACCGGCATATATTCTTTTTAGTTTTGCATAAATATCCTTCAGCTTTGCTTTTCCCAATCCTATAAAATCTCCGGCATAAAACTCCGTTTCCATATCCGTTTCCGCAAGCCCGAATTCGGACAAGTCCAGATGGGGTTTACGATCCCTGCGCTGGCGTATAGGGTTGGTAGTCGATATCAGGTGTGCTCTTTTACGGTAGGCACGAATCAGCTCATAAACAGCAAATTCCTTTAAAAGATCTCCTGGTGCAGTAATGGAAGAACCGAAAGATACTGTTGCAGAAGCTGTACTGCCACTTTCCGGAGGTACTGCTGTGGCGGTCTCTGCATGTCCGTTAGCAGACGATTTATTGAACGCATAATCGAAGCCTTCGAAAAACTTCTTTAATTCGGGATCTACGGTTTGCGGGTTCTTTAAATAGTCGTTATACAATGACTCTATGTAGGCTGGGTGTGAACTTGTGATGTACGAAAAATCTTCCATTTCGCTTGAATAAGAAACTTGATAATGATTAATTAATGCCGTTAAAATTCAGCGTACAATTATTGTGCCGCCGATCCCGACAAAGTTAGTACAAAAGCAGTCATATACCCAATGCACGAAGTATTAAGTAGCATATTTTCTATTTAATTTAAAAGAAAGATGTATAATCCCAATAGAATAATCAGAGGCTCGGGCCGAACAACAGATTTTCTTTGCGTTTTCTTTCGGTTATCTGAAATTTGACACTTTGTTACCGGTCGTGCATCTTTAGATTGTTGCCAGTGTTTACAATCAGAAATATTTTACTACTTTTCACGTTATTAACCTATTTTTCTATACTAGAACTATACTTGTCCGGAAGGTTTATATATCCTGTTGCAGTATTCATTCTGTTTTTTTGCTGGTCATTTCATCTGTCCGCACAGCAACCAGATACGTTGAATGGGTATAGTAATATGCGTACCAGGACTATTGCTGTTGATCCGTCGGATACGCTTTATCTGGATGAGCACTCCCTGTATTCAGGTAGTTTGTCTATTAAAGAAGTGGCTGACAGCAGTTATGAATTATATCCGCTGGCCTCTTTCTTGGTATGGAAAAAACGCCCGGAACAGGATTCCATAACCCTCAATTACCGGGTCTTGCCTTTTTCCTTTTCCGGTAAAAAATATCATAAGAGTGACAGCCTGCTACAGGCAAATGCAGCTTTCCCGGCCCCTTCCTATTCTTATACAGATAGTAATGCCAGGGGATTTGTCAATTTCAACACCATTGATTATAATGGAACGTACGGCCGTAGTCTGACTATTGGTAACAGCCAGGATGTATCTCTTAATTCCAATTTCAATCTACAGCTAAATGGCTATATCTTAGACAGCGTACGTATAGAGGCTGCCATCACGGATAATAATCTTCCTATACAACCTGATGGCAACACCCAACAATTGCAGGAGTTTGACCAGGTATATATAACTTTTGAAAAAGGCAGGCATAAGCTCACAGCTGGTGATCACAACCTGGAAAGACCGGCCAGTTATTTTGTTAATTTTAATAAGCGGGTTCAGGGTATCCTGTATGAAGCAATGTTTCCTGATTATAAATCGGTGCAAAATCACCTCGTATTAGGCGGATCTATCGCCAAAGGACAATTTGCACGGAATATTATATTCGGTGTTGAAGGCAATCAGGGCCCGTATAAACTGACAGGAAATAATGGAGAACAGTTTTTCATAGTGCTTGCAGGCACGGAAAAAGTATATATAGACGGCATATTAATGGAACGGGGCGAAGACCGGGACTACGTTATCAATTACAATACCGGGGAAGTAACCTTTATGCCACGGAGATTGATTACAAAAGATAAAAGAATACAATTTGAATTTGAATACCAGGACAGGAATTATCTCAACTCGTTGCTTTACGCTTATGATAATTTAAAGATCGGGGATAAATGGAATGTACGTTTGGTGGCCTATTCCAACCAGGACGCCCGGAACCAGCCTTATATGCAAAGCCTCAGTGCGGAGCAAAAAATATACCTGGCCGGGATAGGAGATGATATAGACAGGGCTTATTATCAAAGTGCAAGAGAAGATACGTTTGCTGCTAATAAAATATTGTATAAGCTAACAGATACAACCGTAAATGGCATTTTCTATGATTCCGTATTTGTGTACAGCACTAATAAAGATAGTGCAAAATATGCATTAGGATTTTCTTATGTAGGCGAAAACAAAGGTAATTACATCATAGCCGGTACCAATACGAACGGCCGTTCGTATAGCTGGATAGCGCCTGTATCAGGTGCCCCGCAGGGAAATTATGAACCCGTAGTGCTGCTGATAACACCGAAGAAGCAACAGTTATTTACAATAGGGACAACCTATCAGCTGGACAGTTTTAAAAAAGTGGATATAGAGCTGGGTGCGAGTAATTATGCTCCCAATCTTTTTTCGGACATAGACAAGGATAAACACTGGGGCGTATCTGCAAGGGGTGTATATGACGAAACACGGTTCCTGGGTAAGAAAGATTCGTTGGGCAGAACTAAGGTAGTCTGGAAGAATAACTTATCATATGAATTTGTTCAAAGCCGTTTTAAGGCAATAGCTCCGTACCGGAATGTGGAATTTGCCCGGGATTGGAATATTGCCAGTGATGCCCCAAGCGAAGACGAGCACCTGGTAGGCTATAATACGGAGCTTAATATCGCAAAAACCGGAAGTTTGAACTATAGTCTTACCTGGTACGGCAGGGGAACGGATTACCGGGCCAACAGGAATATTGCATCCTTGCAGCTGGACCGGAACAATTGGAAAGGGGGTGTTACTTTTAACCTGATGCATTCCAGCAGCCCTGTTCAGAATTCGAAATATTTCAGGCCCTCCCTGTTCCTGGAAAAACGCCTGCCCGGGCTTAACGATATCTCTGTTGGAGCGGCGTATGAAAAGGAGCAGAACGATATACGCTTTGCTCCCGCAGACACATTACTGCCTACTGCATTTGCATTCGATGTTTTGCGTTTTTACATCCGGACAAACGGCGAACGTAAAACCAAGGTAGAGTTTAATTATACCTTACGTGAAGATGAGGGTGTAACCGGTAATCAATTTACGAAATGGAATACCGGCCATACTTTGGATGCAACAATAGGCTTATACCAGATAAAGAACCAACAGGTGAAGCTGACCGGAAGCTATCGTAATTTAATTGTAGATAACCAGCAGCTGCCAGGCCCGGAAGCCGGTGAAACCATTTTGGGCAGGGTAGAGTATACCGGTAATATTTCAAAAGGATTTATTGTGCCTTCATTTTTATACGAGATAGGGTCAGGACAAGAGCAGAAACGCATATATACTTATGTAGAGGTACCTGTAGGACAGGGGATGTATATGTGGGTTGACTATAATAACGATGGTGTGCAGCAGGCCAACGAATTTGAGCCGGCTATCTACCCGGATCAGAAAAAGTATATCCGCATCATTACGCCGACCAATGAGTATATGAAGGTAAACTATGTACAACTGAACAGTGCATTGATGATAGAACCGGAAAATTTATGGCTGCGGAAGACCGGTAAAAAAAAGTGGCAGACGGTCATAAGCCGTTTTTCCGATCAGTTATCACTACAGGTAAATAACAGGACATTATCAGCGGAAGGCATAGAAACCTTTAACCCTTTTAATGCAGCGATAAATGATACCAATATTATTTCCAGTCTTGCCGTGATCACCAATACTTTCTTTTTTAACCGGAACAGTGCTATATGGGGAGGGGAATATACATTTGCCCATAATGCCGGGAAATCACTTTTGACCTATGGTCTGGAAGGAAATATGCAAAACAGGCATCAGCTGAAAATGCGCAGTACTTTTTATAAGAGCTACACACTCTCCTTGCAGGTACAGGAACTAACAAGAGAGTATCAGTCAGCGCTGGCAGATGGCAGAACCTACAGGGTAGGATCAAAAGCATTAGAACCTTCCCTTACCTGGCTGCTACGGTCGCAGTTGCGGATCACCGGGGGATACAAATGGGATAGCCGGGAGAATGCCGGAGCATACGGTGGCGAAAAAGCACTGATCCAATCCTTAAATATTGATGCCCGCTCTACCTGGGCAGCACTGGGTACAATGCAGGCAAGGCTTACCTATGCAGACATCCGTTTTGACGGACAAATAAATACCTCACTTGCCTTTGTTATGCTGGACGCTTTACAAAAAGGGTCCAACTGGCTATGGTACCTGAGCTGGGACAGACGACTAAGCAAAGGAATTGAGCTGTCTTTAGAATACGAAGGAAGAAAACCAGGTAATAGTCCAGTTATACATACCGGCAGGATGAGCATAAGGGCGGTGCTATAATACCATTTGAAATCTTTGTGCGTTGTTGTACTCCGCTTGTCCCGTCATGAGAAACAATATGCCCGCTTATTATTGATTTGCCCAGCGTTTATACTGATTGATCAGGCCGTTCGTCGAGCTGTCATGTTTTGTAGTCGGGTGAGAAGTATTCTGCAGCTCGGGTAAAATATTCGATGCGAGATCTTTTCCCAATTCTACTCCCCATTGATCGAAACTGAAAATATTCCATATAATGCCTTGTACAAAAACCTTATGTTCATACATCGCAATTAAAGACCCCAAAGAATATGGGGTTATCTTTTTGAGCAAAATAGTATTACTCGGTTTATTTCCAGGGCATATTTTAAACGGAAGGACACTTTCTATAGCCTCATTGTCATAACCTTTATCTTTCATCGCCTTTATGATCTCTTCTTCTGTTCTCCCTTTCATCAAAGCCTCTGTCTGCGCAAAGAAATTGGACAATAATACTTTATGATGCGTACCGGCGGAGTTATGTGATTGTGCAGGCGCTATAAAGTCGCAGGGTACGAGATGTGTGCCCTGGTGTAACAATTGAAAAAATGCATGTTGACCATTTGTCCCAGGCTCACCCCAGATTACCGGGCCGGTAGGGTAGCACACCGGCTCACCCTGCGACGATACCGATTTTCCGTTGCTTTCCATGTCACATTGTTGCAGGTAAGCGGCAAAGCGGTGCATATATTGATCGTAAGGCAGTATGGCATACGTTTGGCTCTTGAAAAAATTATTATACCAGATACCGAGCAAAGCCATAATCACCGGGATGTTCTGCCCGAATGGTGTATACCGGAAATGATTATCCATGGCATGAGCGCCTTTAAGCAGCTCTTCGAAATGATCAAACCCGACAGACAGGCATATAGACAATCCTATGGCGCTCCACAGCGAATATCGTCCGCCAACCCAGTCCCAGAAAGTAAAAATATTCTCCTCGCTTATCCCGAAAGCTTTTACCGCATCGATATTTGCAGATATCGCTCCGAAATGAAGGGCGATATCTTTTTCGCCTGCACCTGAGTCCAACAACCAATCCCTTGCCGTTTGTGCATTCAGCATGGTTTCCTGTGTAGTAAAGGTTTTGGACGCTACTAAAAAAAAAGTTGTCTCGGGGTTTGCATTCTTCAGCGCTTCGGTAATATGTGTGCCGTCTACATTGGATACAAAGAGGACATCCAGGTGATTTTTGTACGGCTTCAATGCCTCCGTAATCATAACCGGGCCTAAATCGGAACCTCCGATACCAATGTGAATAACTGTACGTAGCGGCTTACCGGTGAACCCAAATTTTTCACCGGATATAAATCGCTCTGAAAAATCCCTCATATGATCCAGTTCGTTATGCACCTCTTTAATGACATCCGTATTATCTACCCACAGAGATGTATTTTCCGGGCTTCGTAAGGCAGTATGTAACACCGGCCTGTTTTCAGATATATTTATTTTTTTACCGGAAAACATGTTTTCAACAGCCTCCTGGAGGCCACATTCGGTACATAATTCCAACAGCAGAGCTAAAGTTTCTTCCGTGATCCTGTTTTTTGAATAGTCGAATAGGATATCTTCAAAGCGAATAGAGAATCTGGCATACCTGTCGGGTGATTGCCGGAATAATTCCTTCATTTTGAGTGATGATGTTTCCTGAAAATGATCCTGTAGCTTTTTATAAACCGAAGTCTTGTCGAAAGCGATTTTAGTCATTGCGTTCCTGAGTTAGGTTGTGGATGGGTTTCAGAATTACTTAAAAATCTGCGTGGTAATTCATTTTGTACGGTAAAATTAAGGGAAGAATCTTATAATTAAAGATAAAAGCGTATCCCAACGGGATATTTAAAATGATATAATAAAAAAGCCAGCCTGAGAACAGGCCAGCCCCTATAAACCCTATCACCATGAAAGGCCAAAGATAAGTTCGATTTTATTATCGGCAAAATTTTTTTGAATTTCTTGCGGTACTTTTTAAAGTAGAACAAGTAGAAGGGTGTTTTGGAAAGTTTCTACTTAACATAATATAAATTATAGGACAAAACGAGCAATCGCTGCAAAGGCTATGTAAGCCGTTTGTCAGCTATAATTAATATTATGTCTGCGCTCCGTTACACTACGCTTGCCCTGCGGGTAAATAAAGGACGCCTGACGGCTCAATGGTGAATTTTTTTCAAAAATCCGGGCTTATCCATTTTGTCCTATAATTAGACATTATGTCTCCGCTGCGCTCCGGGCTGCGCCTAAATAGCCGTTGGTATAGCTTCATTGGCTGGTAAAATTTCCTGCGATTGATAAAAACTTACGCAGGAAAATTTTACTGGTGCCAATTTCGCTATGAAGTATTTATGTCTTTAAAATTTTTGCCTTTTTTTGCCTGGCTTCTTTTTAATGGTCGCTCACTGGCCTGTAAAAAATGCAATGTGCGCCGCTTCGCCGGCTTTCTTTTTTGCATTTTTCCAGGCTGGCGCTCGCGGAATTTTTCTATATGTTCTTTTGCCTTGATGCAAAAGAACCAAAAAATCAAGGCTGTAATGCCTCGCTAAAAATGAGCTACGTTACGCTAAAATGCCCAAACTCGCCGCCAGCTTCCGATAAAGCAGTTAGTTGCGGCTGGCTCGGACAATGGGCATTTTTTAACGCTTCACTCCGCTCATTTTCTTAACGCTGCGGCATTAAGGCCGTTATACCAAACCTGCCTATTTAACATAATGTTTTTCCTTTTCGGAAACATCTACCAATTCCATTAAAGCAGTTATATCCAATACTAACTCGCTTAATTCAGATATAGCGCCTTCAGGGAAAAACTGATGTAATGTGCTAATAGCTGGCGCAAATGACCATTTACGCGCTTCGCCGGGTGCTGTTGCAGCCATTGTTTCAAGTACTTTGATTTTTTCATTGCTGGTGCGGGGTTTTATATATCTGCATATCGTTGCTCTTTCGACACAGTAATGGTTAGCTTACCATCCTCACAGGCAATATCTACTGTATGACCAATTTTAAAACCACTATCCTTAAGCCATTTACCACTTAGGTTGATACTGGGGAAAAATACACATCGTCGTCCGCTTAACCTGTCAAACCCCTTACCGCAAACAGTCATACGCCTTTTAGGGACTACCTTACTTAATTTGTCATCTGCTGCCATCACCAATACTTATTGCTCTAACCACAAAGCAATGCCCTTCTTTATTTGTATCCTACCCTGTATTTGTGTGATTTACAAAAACAAACCCCGTATTTTACGTAACTTTACCTTTTGTGATATGAATGATTAAATTTGCCTTATGACAACTTTTAATACTATGCCAAACCATAAAATACACGAAGGCCGAAACGTAAAGCGCTTCCGCGAAATGCTGGGTATAAAGCAGGATGCGCTTGCCGCCGACCTGGGCGATGACTGGAACCAGCAAAAAATATCCTTATTAGAGCAAAAGGAAACCATTGATACGCCCCTACTCCAACAAATATCAGCCATATTGAAAATACCTGTTGAAGCCTTCCAGAATTTTGATGAGGAACAGGCGATAAACGTTATTTCAAATACAATCAATAATAATGATACGGCTACGATGAACAATCCTGCGGTGTTCAACTACCAACCGTCTTTCAATCCAATTGAAAAAATGGTTGAGTTGTATGAGCGTATGCTGCAACAGCAAAAGGAAATGATTGAGAAGTTGGAAAAGTTGATTGAGGGTAAATAATATAAGGACCGGATATGGATGTTTTGACAAAGGAACAGAGGCGGAAAAATATGCAGGCTATCAGAAGCAAAGACACAAAAGACGAAGTTCTTTTGGC
>JBEBVI010000073.1:0-14018 GCA_040392805.1 Taibaiella helva | reverse complement strand
TAAGTCTAATTTCTTAAAGAGAAAATATAATATCTATTTACATCATCCGGGAAAGGCACGATTAATGCATTTTGTGCATTATCACAAGTATAGCTATATAGGGAATCAACAACAGATATATATTGCCCATTCACTTTTATCTGTACATATTTAACTGGATTGAAGGGCGTTAAAAAAGAGCCATTAGGCATTTTATTATAGTTTCTGTCGAAAACATGGTCACCGTCTGTATAGAATAATAGTTTTCCTGAAGTATCGCAAACAGAAGCTGAGCCAAAGTCTTGTGGGAAATGTCCCCAATAAGAACGCGTTATAATTGATTTAGGTGGGCTTCCGGCATTAAAATCTAAGCCTGTATTTCTTCCAAATATCCAGACATTTTCACGGTTATTCTCATACTGGCCGTACATCGGTAAATGAGAAAAGAAGAGGAGCAACATTAAAAGATACTTCTTTTGCATAATCAATTTGTATTTAAAAGTGAAAAAATACGGTATTGATATGCGATGCTTCTGTTTTGAAGATAGCTAAGAATATTAAGTGCAGTTTTACCCTGGAAGGGAGTACCAAACAAAAGAGCGTGGACTTCACTTAAAGTAGTTAGAGGCCCTGAGAAGCCCACAGATACAATAAGGAAGCCCACGCTCTTAAACGTGGGCATTCTACTTATCGTCCCGTATCTGTTGAAATTTCTCAGGTTTCTAACTACGAGATTCTAAGCGAATGCTTCAAATTAGTTTATGAAGGATCGCAAAAATAATTTCTATTTCAATAGTTTTCTACTTTTAACTTACAGGTTGTGTCATATCTGTTCTATTACTTATTGATATTTCTTTCCTGCGAAGTTTGAGAATTGTCTATGAAAAAAGCAAATTTGATTAAAAAAGCCAGAGGTCGTTAGCGGAAATATACTCATTTCTTTTTTTGAGTATATAGCCTGTTTCTTTAATGTAATAATTTAGAAAGACGCTTCTTGCTATGCGAAATTTCCAGTTTCGCAAAACTATTATATTGCTTCCGGCAATAACCATAACCCAAACACTGCCAACCAAAGCTTATAATTTC
The DNA here is from genome assembly GCA_040392805.1 of Taibaiella helva. Classification (GTDB taxonomy): domain Bacteria; phylum Bacteroidota; class Bacteroidia; order Chitinophagales; family Chitinophagaceae; genus Taibaiella; species Taibaiella helvus_B. Next base: position 12,953 of record JBEBVI010000073.1, on the reverse strand, counting down.
CTTATACGGTTCTTCATCGCTATCTGCTATTTAGAGGGACTTGGGGCGGACATGTTTGCAGAGTGGAGCACTGTCTCCCAGGGTTCCATTGTCCCCCCGAAAAACGAATTCTCGTGGAATAGGTATAAAATATAGTTTGTTAACAATCTATTGTTCTACCAGGGCGGAAGATAAAAGGAGGAGTACTAAAATAAATTCTGTTGTGGAAGGTTTGGGAACTTACACTTTTGCCACCAAATTACTTTGTACCCAGCCCATACGCCCGTTCGGCAGCTTTACATTTAAGAAACTGCCCTGTTGCCCGTAGACTTCGAGGAGTGTGCCTTCCGGTATGTTGTTCATCACTTTTCCCGATAGCTGAGGGGTTTCGACAAGTGTGGCAGACGGGTCCAGTACTACTGCTTTCCCGCTGTCATCGGCAAGGTCAAAGGTGAACCAGGTCATGAGGGAAGACAATATAAAGACAATGATGGCAGCTGATAACCATCTGCCGCTATTCGTGAATTTATCTTTAAGCGTTACCCGGTAATATATTGTGGCCAGGATGACAATAAACACCAGTAACGTGAACCAGGCCCATGCATTGGGGCTGAACAGCAGAAGCAGGTTATCCCACCAGCGGACAAAGAAAATGGGCGTGATTTCCGGTAACGGATTTTGTATGCGTGCTTTGGCCAGCTTGAGGTTGTCGCGTACCTGTTGGTTGTCCGGATCAAAATGGAGTGACTTTTCATAATGTAATACGGATAAGCCTACATTATTCAGCCGGTAATGTGTATTTCCTAAATTGTAATGAAGAAAGGCATTGCCTGGTGCATCTCTGAGTAAAGCGTTATAGTAAACAAGTGCGCTGTCATACTGCTTATGACTGTAGAAGGCATTAGCCTTGTTCCATAAGTCAGTGTCCTGCTGCGACCAGCCCGGGTTGTCGTATCCTGCAAAGCATAAAAGTATCAGTACTGCAAGGCGGATAGGATGCTTCAATCTTATATTAACCCACATGTTGCAATGCAATATTTTTAGTTTTCAATACGTTTTCCAGTTCGCTTATGATAGCTACGGCTTCATCAAGAGTATGTTGCCGCTGTTGTTGTCCGCCGATGGGGCTGTATAAGGCCATCTCACATTCCAACACGATACTTCTTACCCGCTCGATCTGCGTTATAGGCACATTTTTATTGCTCAGCTCCAGGGCAACGTTCTCTTTGGAGAGGTGGGCAAGAGGGATGCCTAATTTATCACTGAGGTATAGCCATATTGCTTTGGAGATCTCCTCGTAAAATTCTTTATGCTTTTGCTGTGTCAACAATTTTCTCGCTGCAGAAAGCCTTTTCCAGGCTACCTTGTTGGCCTTTTTGTTTTTCAGCAAAGCCGTATTTTCCGCATAGGCTTCCTGGCGGCGGTGTATCAGGATCAGGCCGGTCAATACCGCAGAAACAATAGCGTAAAGAAGCCAGTACCATATATGAGAAACAGCAAGGCTTCTGCTACCACCGTTCCAGGAGCCTGTATAAATATTATGAATATCGCCGGGAAGCTTTTGGCTGGCTATGGTATTGCTGTAATTTTTACCGGCAACAACCTTGATCTTTACCGGGTCGGATTTTATCACTTTATAGCTGCCGCTATGGACATCGTAGTAAGCGAGGGGAATGGCCGGAATGGTAAAATCGCCGGGTGTTTGCGGGTTGATGCTATAGGTAAATATTTTGCTTCCCGTAATAGCTGGGTTCCTTCCGGTGATCGTGTCGGTAATAAGAGGGTCGTAAATGCCTAATTCGGAAGGGAAATTTATTTTCGGATTACCGATCAGCTTTAAGTTACCACTCCCCGATATAGTGAAAGTTAGTGTTGCCGCATCATCCGTAGAAAGTATAGTCTTATCGACAGAAGCCTTTACATCAAAAGTACCTACTGCGCCGGTGAAAGACCCGGGTTGGTTAAGTGTGGGTAAAGGTTTCACATTGATCTTTATCGGCATACTGGATAGCTTCACCTTTACATCCTTATAATTATAACCGATAAAGGCATCTTCGTTAAAGAAAGGATCGTCCATAAAGAACGAGGAGAACGGATCATCGGCAAAAGGATTATGACCTTTTACCTGCTGCAGAACCCGCACAATTCCTTCCGCCTTCGCCGCATCTAATTCCAGTGTTCCCGATTGCTGTGGAAATAAAGCGGATTTTTTTAACAGGAAAACCTGGTATTTTTTTCCATTCACTATTTCCTCTCTTGCTTTGGGCGGGTTGGGAATCTGGAAATCCTGGCTCCAGAATCCGTTAAGTGAGGGTAGCTGTGTCAGGTTAACCGACATCGGCAGTCTTGTGTATAATTTGTAACTTGCCGTTATTTGTTCGCCCTGGTAAGGATTAGTTTTATCTACTTCAACTTTGATAAAAATATTCTTATCGATATTCTTTTCGCTGAGCCCGTCTGCTTCCGAATTGGCCTGCTGCGGTTGCTGGCGTCCGCGTTGTTGCATCATTTGCTGCCGCAATTGCTGCTGGTACCTGCGCATTGCCGTGAAGGGATCATCGTCAAAAGGGTCGGTACGTTGATTCATTCTTTCCTGCATCAGGCTTCCGTTCACTACCTGTACAGTAACCGTATTGGAGGATACTGTTTTCCCGTTTACTTCCACACGGGCGGGCGGTATGGTAAATGAACCTGTTTTTATCGGCTCCAGTACGTAAGAAAGAGAAACGGAACTAACCTGGCGGGTCTGGCCGTTAATAATAGATATGCTGCTGCTGTTGGATTGGTAAGGGCCGCCTACGATCGAAAAGCCTGAAAAAGAAGGAGCCTGGAAATTGGTTGCACCCGGGGCATTACTTAGGGTGTAGGTCACCTGTAACTGATCTTTTAATCCTAATTTTTGTGTGTTTACCTGCGCCGAGAAAACAATCTCCTGTGCTATGGTACATATGTGTAGCAATAAAAGGACAACACTGCCAACCAAACCTTTCCAGATCATATTTCCAAAATATGCTATTCTTTATAATTTATTTAATCAACAAAAATAAAAATTGTTGACGGGCGTTCCCGTTAAGCTACCGTTAATTGGGTGACTGTGTAGGGTTATATAGCTGCTGTATAACTACTTTTCAAAAGATTTATTGTGTAGGTATTTCTGTATTTTTCTGGCGGAATTGTTATTGGGAACAACAAAAACCTCGTAGGCTTCTATCCTGAGTGTGCTGTGAAATAAAATTTATAATATATCGTTTATAGATGAAGATCACAATGTTTATTCCTTTAATCAGCTTATCATATGAAAATATTCTTTTTTGTTCTTTTACTGTTATTCTGCAACAGAGCTACTGCTCAATATTTCAAAGGTTCCTCATCGCTTGTTGGTGTTGCTAATTTTGCCGGCTATCACTTTATTGAAAGGGAAGGCGATTTTTTTGAAGATAAGGGGAACCTGAACTTAGGTTTTGGCGGCGATCTGGCTTACTATTTTAACGCGGGCAAAAGGCTTTTTGTAAAAACAGGTGTACGGTTGCTCCAGCTAAAATCCGGGTTATAGCCAATCATAATGTACCGGGAATAGCGGCTCCTAACATTTGGTGGAAATTCTGGTATTTCAATATATCCGCTCCGTTATATCTCGGTAAGACCTTCAGACCAATTCCCAATAGTCCCTTTTTTCTTGATGTATATGGTGGCTGTTCCCTGGGTATGATGATGACGGAGGGTTTCGGCCAAGGAGGTCAAATGGAAAAAACACAGGATAATGATGATTTGTTAAAAGCAGAATTGACTGGGCCGAGGACTCTATATAATTCGGATCATAATTTCTGTTCGAATGTAGATGTCGGTGTTAGTTTTCCTGTAATCCCTTCTTTCCCTGGTCTGAATGTCAGTATCCTTTTCTCTCATCATTTGACACGTACGCCACCTGTTCAAAGGGAGGGATTTGTCGCCAATGTAACTCAGGATAAGAGCGAGGTTTTTTATTTCCGGATGAACAACAGGTATAACAACCTACTGTTAGCTTTGAATTACTCTTTTGGCAAACAATAGCAGAGTGGGCAGGTGTAAAAGAAAGGAGGTATGTTTGACTGCCCTGAATTTTGATAATATCCTGTCCGGTAGATTTGCTTTGCTTTGTTTTCTATATTGTACATCTACAATGCAATTACTCTTATCTTCCTATTATACTCTTACTAACCGCATTAGCGGCTCAAACGAATAAAGTGCGGGCCTTCTTCCCGCTGCAGCTTCTTTTTGTACCAGATAACCTCTGTCCATTAGTTTTTTAATGACTCCTGTTGCAGTGGCAGCCGGGATTTGTGTTGTACTTACAAATCTGTTGTTTCTGAAAACAGGATTGGTGAAAATGAAATCAAGAATATTCAGGCTCCATTTAGAAGATAGTAAGTCTGTAAATGCGGCTTTCATTTCTTCGTGCAGGTTTCTGATACGTTCTGCTATCTCCAGATTCCGGGTTGCCTGCTGCTTTACCGCAGTTAAGAAAAATTTTATCCATCCGTTCCAATCGTTGTTTAGGGAAACATTCCTCATCGTTTCTATATACTCATCTTTATGCTCCTCAAAATATCCACTGATATAGAAATGAGGTTGGGATAATACTCCTGATTTCCATAATAAAAGCGTAATCAACATTCTTCCAATTCTGCCATTTCCGTCCTGAAAAGGGTGTAATGCTTCAAACTCTACGTGAGCAATTCCGGTTTTGATTAATGCAGGTGAGTCATTGTTTTCGATGTAATGAATTAGATCGGATAAGCCATCATTTAATTTTTCCGGGCTTATGGGGATAAACTGGATCTTTTTGGTCGCGCGATCTGCCAAAAAATTTTGCTCTTTCTTAAATTCTCCCGGTGACTTTGCTGCTCCCCGTCCTAAATACAGCAATTGCTGATGCATTTGTTTTATGAAACTGAGCGAAAAATTATAACCGTCTTCTAAAGCCGATTGAGCGTTTTTTAATGCTCTTTGATATAAAATGGTTTCAATAACATCCGCTCTTGCATTTTCTGAAAGCCCACCATCACTATCTGCTTCATATTGCATAATTTCGTCTATTGTGCTTATTGTACCCTCTATCCTGGATGATAATACAGCTTCCTGATTTCTTAATGGAGCCAGTAACAACTCGCTGTTATGCAAGTTTTTAATCATTTGATCAAATCGGGCTAATGTTTCTGTTGCACTAATAAGTTCTTGTATGAAAATCTCATAATTTATATTATCCGGGGGAAATTGATCATAATGATAAGTTACTGCATTTTTTAAATTGAAGTCCATTTATATTTTGTTTGATTACACAAAAATAGGAAATTTGATAATCAAATTCATTTGTTTGCTAAATTTATTGAAATATGGAACACAAAGTATTTTGATTTCAATATTTGGCAGAAAACTGAAAGCAAACTGTCTTGCATACAAATCCTGAAACCAAAACAGTTTGTCTGCAAAAAATAAGCAAAAGGTGAAACCTAACTAAACTTTATCTATTTCGGACTGTATCTCAAGCCACGCACAACTAGACATAGCTTAACATAAAGGCCTGTCGTACAGAGCGCTCGTTTTTAGTTGCCGCCATTCGGGAATCCGCATAACTTCTGTACTTTTGTCGCTTCGTTTCTTTATACCAAATAGCTAAAATGCAGTTACCGCCGGGTAAAAAAATATATTTTGCTTCAGATTTTCATCTCGGTATTCCGGATAAGGAAACCAGTCGGATACGGGAAAAAAGGATCTGTACCTGGCTCGACCGGATCAGCAGGGATGCAGCGCGTATTTATCTGGTAGGAGATATTTTTGATGTATGGTTCGAATATCGTAATGTCATTCCTAAAGGCTTTACCCGCTTCCTCGGCAAGCTGGCTGAGCTGCGGGATAACGGAATCGAAATTGAAGTATTTACCGGTAATCATGATCTTTGGATGGACGGGTATTTTGAAGAAGAGCTGAATATACCGGTTCATCATGCGCCTGTAGATATAGAGATCAACAACAAGCGTTTTTTTATAGCACATGGCGATGGCCTGGGACCCGGCGATCACGGTTATAAGATGTTGAAGCATGTGCTGAGAAATCCTTTGGCTCAATGGCTGTACCGGAGGCTGCATCCGGATACGGGAGTGGGCATTGCCACTTACTTCAGCAGGCGGGGGCCCAAGCATACAAGTACTGAAAGGCAGTTTCTGGGAGAAGATAAGGAATGGCTTATCCTTTTTTGCGAAGATGTGCTTAAAGAGAAATTTTACGATTACTTTATTTTTGGTCACCGTCACCTTGCTATAGAGCACCGGCTAAGCAGCGGAAGTGTTTATATCAACTTAGGCGACTGGATCAACTATAACAGTTATGCTGAATTTGAGGGTACGACACTTCAGCTAAAATATTTTAATACCGATAAAAAAGAAGCGGAATGATGGAAAAAACGTTGGTGCTGATACGCCACGCCAAAGCAGAGGCGGGCGATATTTTACACAGCGATTTTGATCGCTCATTGGACAAACGGGGCTTGGGAGATGCTGCATTTATGGGTAACCGGCTGAAAGAAAGTGGTATCATTCCGGATAAGATCATTTCCAGTCCGGCCCGCCGTACAAGGGAAACAACACAGCTTATATCCGGCGCGTTAGGGTATGATACGGACTCGGTAATATGGCCTGAAGCGTTGTATAACTGCCCCGCATATTCGTTTGACGATGTGATCGCATCCTGTAACATTGCGGATAATGTACAGACGCTTTTTGTGGTGGCGCATAATCCCGGTATTTCTTATTATGCTTTTGGTCTTTGTGCAGGCCGTTTACCTCTTGAGTCGCTGCCGACTTGCGGTATAGTGGGCGTGCGGCTTCAGGTGCCGTCCTGGCATGATATGGCAATGGCCAGGTCCTCCATGCTTTTTTTCGATTATCCCGGAAACCTGGGATAAGCGAAAAGTAAATATTCAAATTATTATACTCCTCGCCATATTCACTGTGAGATAGCAAGCATCTAAGGGTAAAAATATGCAATGAATATTTCACATAAAGTGTACTACGAATATAAAGGGGACAGCGCTGCATACTTTCGTATTTTTTGTCTTTGTGTGAAAAACAATGTATAAAACGATCCGGCGCAGAGTATAATCTGTACGTATTGAATAAATTTTCATTTCTCACATTAACTTTCATTTTTTAACACACACCCGTTGCGGGAAACTTTTTTTACTTTTGGCTCCTTTTATTTTTTGATCTAACATCAGACTTTCGTGTTTAAAGCAGAATACATTTCATTAGTTACCGATTTATTTACAAAGCATTTTGATGAGGCGCCCGATAGTGTAACCGTATTGCCTCTATCCGGTTCGGACAGGAAGTATATGCGGCTTACCAGTGCACATCATACCGTTATCGGCGTATACAATCCTAACAAGAAGGAGAATAATACGTTCTTCTATTTTACACAGATGTTTGCCAGGCATAAAATGCCTGTACCGGAGATCATTGTAAAAAGCAGGGATAAGCAGGTCTACCTGTTGCAGGATCTGGGCTCTACCACGCTGTTTGACGTGCTGGAAGAGGAAGGGCATACCAAAAAGGTAAAGTCGTTGTATAAAAAAAGTATAGATTACCTGGCCCGTTTCCATTGGGATGCCGGGAAAGAGATCGACTATTCTTTATGTCATGCCGCACCGGCTTTCGACCGTAAACAGATACTTTCAGATCTGCTTTACTTTAAGTATTACTTTGCAGATCTGCTGAAGGTTCCGTATAACCAGCCGGCTTTGCTGGAAGAGCTGGAAGAATGGAGCCGGTCGTTAGGCTCCGTGCAACCGCAGACCTTTATGTACCGCGACTTCCAGACAAGGAATATCCACATTGTCGGGGGCGATACCTGCTTTATAGATTATCAGGGCGGCATGTATGGCATGCCGCAGTACGATCTGGCTTCCCTGCTGTGGCAGGCAAGGGCCAGGCTGCCTATTGAGTGGAAAAATGATCTGCTGAATTATTATTTCGAGGCATTAAAAGCGGTACCGGGAGTGCCGGGCTTTAATGAGATGGATTTTCGGAGGGTGTACCTGGAGTGTGTATTGCTCAGGATGTTGCAGACGCTGGGGGCGTACGGCTTCAGAGGCCTGCTGGAGAGAAAGCCGCATTTCATTAAAAGTATTGCACCTGCTTTGGAGCAGTTACGTTTCTTTCTTGATGAATACGGCCATATACCACCGTACAGCGAATTGAGAAACCTGTTGGAGCAGTTGGTGAAACCCGCCATTATCAATCGCTTTGCCACGATATCGCCGGATATACTGCAACGTAGCAAGCTGAACATGTCCATTTACAGCTTTTCTTATAAGGCAGGCTTACCTGCCGATAGCAGTGGACATGGTGGCGGCTTTGTATTTGATTGCCGGGGTATTTTAAATCCCGGCAGAATAGCAGCATATAAAGAGCTAACCGGCAAGGATATTGTAGTGAAAGAATATCTGGAGCAAAAAACACTAATGCCAGAATTCCTGACACATGTGTATGGTGTGGTGGACATTTCGGTTGAAGATTACCTGAAAAGAGGCTTTGATCACCTTTCCGTATCATTTGGGTGCACAGGAGGGCGGCATCGCTCTGTATACGCTGCCGAGGCCCTGGCACAGCACTTAAAGGACAAATATGGGTTGAATGCAGAAATAGTGCACCTGGAACAGGATGTGCATAAGATTAAAAGGAGATAGTCGTTGATTGTTCCCCGTAACGGGCAACGGAGCGCAATGACGCAAAAATGCTGATTGAATAGGTAAAAAAGTATAAAAAAACGACAAGCCCGAAGGTATATTTACCGTTGAATTCCAACTTTTTACTCTTCACTTCCATGCCGCTTAACTCCTTTTAATGCTCCAGCCCGAAAAGCCGGAATATCCAGTAAACGATTGCGGCAATAAGTGCGCTGATCGGTATGGTAATGATCCAGGCCCACAAAAGATTAATAGTCACGCCCCACCTCACACCAGAAAGCCGTTTGGTGGCCCCCACACCTATTATAGATCCCGTAATGGTATGCGTTGTACTTACAGGTATTTTCAACATTTCGGTAAGGAACAAAGTAAGCGCCCCGGCAGTTTCTGCAGCTACACCCTCAAAAGGCGTCACTTTGGTAATACGTGTTCCCATTGTTTTAATGATCTTCCAGCCTCCGCTCATTGTACCCAGGGCAATGACGGTATAGCAGGAAAGAGGTACCCAGTTTGGCATCTGCTCGAAGGAGCTGATCTCTCCGCCGGCAATAAGCGCTACTGTAATGATACCCATAACCTTCTGAGAGTCGTTACCTCCGTGGCCGATACTGAAGGCGGCTGACGATACCAGCTGCATCCGTTTGAGCCAGCGTTCACTCTGGGCATAGTTCAGGCTGCTCAGGAATAATGTGAATATAGCCATTGACGTCACTATAAAAGCAATGAGCAGCCACTTTACATTTTCTCCATACGTTACTACATTCATGAACTCAGAGTCGAATCGTGGCTGGTAAACCGACTTGATCTCCTGCGTAGTACCATCCCGGAGCACCAACATGCTGATCCCGGTTTCCGGGCGATGCACACGGAAAAGCTTGTCCAGTTTTTTTGCATCGGTTACCCTTACCTGGTCTACTTCCAGCAAAATGTCATTTTCCTTTAACCCCATTAGCTGGGCCGGGGTTTTGTTTACGACCTCCCTGATCCGGAGCTCTTGTCCCACAGTTTCAATCTTTTTGATGCCAAGTATTTTTGACATGTCCGTTTCAAGACTTTGGAAGAGGAAGAATAAAGTTCCGGCAATAATACATAGGGAAACGATCTTAGGCGCTAATGTCTTCCTGAAGGAATTGAGGAACCAGAGCGATATAATAAATGCCATGAGCATACCGATCAATGGCGCCAGGAAAATGAAACCCGCGATCTTACCGATCGTTCCTAACTCGATAGCACCCATACCGGCATGTGCAATAGCTGCACCGGCAAAGCCACCGATGAGCGTATGAGATGAGCTTGAAGGTATGCCGAACCACCAGGTTATCAGGTTCCATGCAATGGCAGCTAACAACCCGGCGGTGATTACCGGCAATGTGATGAAAGGTATCCCTGCAGCATCATGCCCGTCCTTTACGGTTTTAGCAATGGTATTGGCTACACCATGATCTTTAAAAATAAAAAAGGCGACAAAATTAAACAGCGCAGCCCAAAGCACAGCCTGAAAGGGCGTGAGCACTTTAGTAGAAACTATCGTTGCGATAGAGTTGGCGGCGTCATGAAACCCGTTTATATAATCGAAAATAAGAGCCAGTATAATGATAATGATCAGTAAAGTCATGATATAATAAGCCGATTAGAATGCCAGCGGATAGGGAAAGTGACAGCATGTGCTGTGTGAAGAGGGTCTGTATGTACAGCCGTTGTTGAATCAAAGTAATAACCCCGTGTATCAGGGAGGGAGATTACTTTGAGTAGAGGTTGGTTATTCATAACAGGAAGCTCCGGAAAAATTAAGCGTACTTGATAATAATGGTCTCAATCACATTGGCGGCATCCTCACATTTGTCGGTGATGATCTCCATATCCTGGTATATATCCTTCAGCTTTACTATTTCCAGCGCATCCATATTCGATGCAAATATCCTGATGATGCCTTCATCCAGAAGATCGTCTGCCTGGTTTTCCAGGCTGTTTATCTGTACACAGGCTTCCGTTATGGCGCGGAGGTTCTTCATGTTCCTTAACTCATGCAATGCTTTATCCAATGCATGAATTGAGCTTTTTATGATGGCGCACATATCCCTCATAAAGCCGTCCATCTCCTTAACCTGGTAATTCAGCATTTTTTTGGAGGAAGCATAAATAAAATCGGCCACATCGTCTAAAGATGTAGCCAGATAGTGTATGTCCTCACGGTCAAAAGGAGTGATAAAATTCTGACCAAGCTCAACAAATATCTTATGTGTTAATTCATCATTCTTGTGTTCCCCGTTTTCCAGCGAGCGAAGCAGCTGCGTTCTCTTGGTTGGATCATTTTCTTCTATAGCGACCTGGAAAGCAGCAGCCATTTCCTTGAGATTAGCGCCCACCTGTTCAAAAATGCTGTAAAAAACTTTGTCTTTAGGAAGAAACGCTTTTATGATATTGTTGAACCCCATAATTATGCCGGTTATAACTTATATATAATTTGCCGCAAAATTACCTGATAATGTGCGTATTTGACAGGTCAGATAGAATACTTAATAATTTGGTAACGTTAAGGAGAGAATTCGGGTAATATTCCCGTAACATTAAATTCACCTACTGGTAATGTCAATCTAACATAGGGGTAACATTGAACATAGACTTTTGTGCCCAAAATGGTACACTTTAATTATATGCGTAATTTATTATTGTTGATCTCTTTTTTATTGATCAGTGCATTGGCTTTTGGTGAAGGTAAAATATCCGGTGTGGTAACGGAAAACGGCTCGGGGGAAGCCCTGATCGGCGTTTCTGTTTCTGTAAAACATGCCGGGAAAACAAATACACTTCTCGGAACAACAACAGATATGGATGGCAACTATAGCTTTGAACTTGCAGCCGGAACCTATGATCTTGAGTTTCGTTATGTAGGTTATCAACCGCAGTTGATTACCGGTATAGAAGTAAATAACGGTGCAACAACTACGGTACCCGTTACGCTTTCGGAGCCTAATAATACCAAACTGGAAGAAGTAGTGGTAAAAGCAGAATTTAAGAAAGAATCCGTAAACGCCTTATACATGATGCAGAAAACAGCAGTCGCCGTATCAGACGGTATCTCTGCTGAAATAATAAAACGCTCTCCGGATCGTAGTACCGGTGAGGCTTTAAAACGTGTAAGCGGCACTACAATACAGGACGGCAGGTTTGTGATCATCAGGGGATTGGGTGACCGGTATAATACGGCCCTGGTAGATAATGCGGTGCTGCCCAGTACGGAGCCCAACAGGAAGGCCTTTTCTTTTGACATCATACCCGCCAATATGATTGATAATATCATTATCACGAAATCGGGTACGCCTGATTTGCCTGGTGACTTTGCGGGTGGTGTTATCAATATCCTGACGAAAGAGATACCGGATGAGAACTTTAATAGTATCAGCATCGGCTCCGGATACAATACAGCATCTACGGGCAAAACTTTCCGATCCGGCTACCGGTCCTCAACTGACTTCTTAGGTTTTGATAACGGGGCCAGGCAATTGCCTTCAGGTTTCCCGTCGACTGCGGAATTTGCTAAATTCGATCCGAATAAACCACAACAATCGGCTCCTTACCTGAAATCGTTGAATAATAACCTGACCGTGTACGAACATAAGGCTATTCCGCAGATAAACCTGCAAGGCAGCCTGGGACGTTCTATATATCTGAAAGGTAATTCGCGTTTAGGTGTGATAGCGGCAGTAACCTATAATCATAGCGAAAATGCAAAAAGGGATCTGAAGCGTCAATATGATAACTACGATTATTCGGACAATGTATATACTTATTCCAGTAACCTGGGTGCTTTGCTGAACCTGGGTTATCATACGACCAGGAATAAGCTGACTTTAAAGACGTTTTACAATCGTCTGTTTGACGACAATTTCCTTTATCGCGGAGGATTTAACTATAGCTCGTCAAAACAGATCAGGTACTATGCTTATGACCTCGTTCAGAAATCGCTCTTCAAAACTACGCTGAATGGTGAGCATCAGTTGGGTGAAGGTGAAAGTAAACTGAACTGGCTGCTTTCTTATAATTATATAACTAACAATCAGCCCGACCAGAGAAAAATATCTTATTTTGAAGGTAATGAGCCAGGCACATATATAGCAGACTTAGGTACTTTGGGTAAAGCCAATAACAGGTTGTTCGGTAACCTGAACGAATCGATCTGGAATGGTAACCTGAGTTATTCTGTTCCCGTGAAAGTATTTGAAAAGAGTAGCATACAGATAGGCGCCTTCGG
>JBEBVI010000072.1:0-14051 GCA_040392805.1 Taibaiella helva | reverse complement strand
ATTGGTTCTGTCCACTATGCTGACGCCCAAAGTTTTGAGTGGGCTAAAGGTATGGGCGGAGCCTTGACTGAAAGTGACCCCTCAGTCGCTACCGATCGGAGTGGCAATGTATATGTATCAGGTCACTTTAAATCAATAACAGCAGACTTTAATCCTGGAGGTGTTGGGGGGGTGATAGCCAATACTGACGCTACTGGCATAACCTCTGATGTGTATTTAGTCAAATATGATACAAAGGGTAATTTTCTATGGGTTAAAGGTATAGGAGGAAGTGCGGCTGAAAATTGTGTGAATATTACCATGGATGATAGCGATAATGTGTATATAGTAGGTAGTTTTAATTCTACAGACTTTAATCCCGGTGGTGGCGTATTGATGAATGCAGGGAGTAGCGATGGTTATGTAGCCAAATATGATGCAAATGGTAATTTCCTTTGGGCGAAAAGTATGGGCGAAAAAAAGATAGATCGTTGCGTTAATGTAGCTGTGGATGGTAGCGGTAATGTATTTGTAATAGGTAATTTTGCTTCCCCTTCTATAGATTTCACTCCTGGAAGCAACGGAGGGATGATAGCAAATAATGATGTTACTACAGGCAGAACCGATGATATGTTTCTGGCTAAGTATGATGCCGGAGGTAATTTTCTCTGGGTGAAAAGTATGGGCGGAAGGAGAGATGATAATATTTATGGCGTAGCTGTGGATGAAGGGGAAAATATCTACGTGACAGGAGAGTTTAATAGTGATACAGTTAACTTTAATCCCGGTGGTAACGGGGGGATGGTAATCAATAATAGTAACACCAACAATTCAAATGCATTTTTAGTAAAATATGGCAAGGGAGGTGATTTTCTCTGGGTGAAACGCATTGAAGGCAAGGATTCTGAAAGGTCAGATAAAGTAGCAGTGGACAAAAACAGCAATGTGTATATAACAGGTTTTTTTGACTCGGATCCAACAGATTTCAATCCGGGTATTTGTTGTGATACATTCTCTGCTACGAGCAATAAAAGTGACATATTTTTAGTAAAGTATAATGAGCATGGCAGCTTCCTGTGGGCTAAGGCTATGGGGGGTATTGACAGGGAGGAGAGTTTGGACATAAGTATAGGTGCTAGTGAAAATGTGTATATATCTGGATTTTTTTCCGGCACAGCCGATTTTAATTGGGGTGGCAGTGGAGGTACACTAAGCATTGCAAGTGGTACCGATGCATTTTTAGCTAAATATGATGCGAATGGTAATTATCTCTGGGCTAAGAGTTCGGGAGGAGTTGGCAATAAGGGCACAGGTGTATCCGTAGATGGTCATGGCAATGTATATATGTCAGGTATTTTAGCATCCTTTGCCGATTTTGATCCCAGTGGTAGGGGAGGTACGCTGAGTAGTGTAGGTAGTTATGATGTCTTTATAGTAAAATTTAGCTGTAGCGATACTTCTTCATCCTCCTTCACCGCTTCCTTCACCTGCGGTGAAAGCTATACCTGGAATGATAGTGTATATACAGCAGAAGGTACTTATACACAAGTGTTCCCCAATCAACTCGGCTGTGATAGTACGGTTACCTTAAACCTGACAGTTACCCCAATAGACAAACCGGTTATTAGTATAGATAGTTTTACATTAGGTGTAACCGGCACTTATGCTACCTATCAATGGCTGCTAAATGGTACGCCGATCACCGGGGCAAATGATTCAGTATATACGGTAACAGAAAATGGATATTACCAGGTAACTGTTACTGATGAAAACGGCTGTTCCAACACATCAGATGTTTATCAGGTAACTAATTATGGATTGCGTATAGACAACCTTCATGCAATAGCCAATCTTATCAAAGTTTATCCCAACCCAACTACTGATGTAGTGCACATCCAATCACCAATAAAAGTAAACCTGGAACTTACCGATATAGCCGGTAAAGCAATTCTTAAAGGTAGCATAGGTGTTCAAAGCCTGTTTTTAAAAGGCCTGGCAGAAGGTATCTATCAGCTGCGTATAACAGATCAAAATGGCTTGCTTATTAAAACGGAGAAAATAGTGAAGAAGTGAATGTAAAACAACCTCGTAGGTTTTTGAAACCTACGAGGTTGTTTTATTCCTTATTGGCGCACGTCAATTGCATCCCGCAGTGCATTGCCAAGTATATTGAACGCCAGTACCAGTATCATTATAGCAATACCGGGGATTAGTGCAGGAAAAGGATTACCGGCAATCAGGAAATTGTAATGTTCCTTCACCATCAGCCCCCACGATGGCGTTGGCGGCTGTACACCTACACCTAAAAAGCTTAGTCCCGCCTCTATTAAGATAGCTGTTGCAAAATTAGCAGCGGCTATTACCATAACCGGACCGGCGATATTGGGCAGAATATGGCGTAATATTATTCTTCCGTCTGAAAAGCCTAATGCTTTGGCTGCCGTTATAAAATCCATTTCCTTCAATTGCATCACCTGCCCCCTAATCAAACGTGCGGTGCTTACCCATGATGTAAGACCTATGGCTATAAATATTTCCCAAAAACCTTTGCCAATGGTTAAAGTAATGGCGAAAACCAGCAACAATGTGGGAATAGCCCAAAGTATATTGATCAGCCACATAACAGCGTTGTCTATCCATTTGCCGTACCAGCCGGCCAGTGCCCCAAGCAATATGCCTATGGTCAGCGACAGCACAACCGATACGATACCGACGGCTATACTCACACGGGTACCTACTATCAGCCTCGAAAGGATGTCCCGCCCGTAACGGTCGGTTCCCAATAAGAATGTTCTGGATTGTATCCGGGTTTCCTGTATATATTCCTCCGGGTTTCCTTCTCCTGCAGGAATATGAAATGCAGCCAGGGCTATTTTAAGCGTGTCTTCCACACCTTCATCTACATAATGCCTTGCCCATAGGCTATCTCCTTTAATTGCATATCCGTTTACCGGTATAAAAAGATAAGGTGTATTAGTTCCGCTCCATTTCCTGCTCCACCAAGGTTGTTTTTCCGGCACCCGGTGCTTGGGAAGTAACAGGAAATCCTGTTTATAACCCGCGGGTCGTGCACTGAGCTCCACTATCATATTATTGGCCGAAGGCGTATTGTCCGGCACCAAGATATAGGCAAACATGCTGACTATAACCATAAGAAGGATGATTATGCCCGAAACAACGGCAGACTTGTTATGCAGTAAACGTTTAACGATAGTAATGTCCTTCAAAATTTAAGTAAAAAGTTCAACCTGTCAGATAGCATCCTCTCACAGGGTAAAAGTAAAAATATTTATGTCTATATGCACCTGAATGGTAACCAGCCATATATAAAGGGATACAAATGTAGAAAGGTTTTCTTTGGGTAAGGTGGAAAATTTTATCCGGGTGTTTCTGCGATTCTTTTTAAAAGAGAAAACCTCGCAGCCCTTCCGCCACGAGGTTTCCGTCATCTAAACACAACCCAAAGCCAAGACACTTCAAGTAATTTTTAAAAGTCGAGTCTTACTAAAGATACATTTGTATATAAAACGGGGAAAAGGATGTTATATTGTCCTCTCTACATTTCCATATAAAATCGGAAAACCCATCTCTGTCTTACCAGTTTTCGGTATCATCATCTATACCGTAGTAATATATGCCTCTGCGTCCGGGATAAATACCTCCTAATTGAATACCACCGGAAGATTGTGCAATGATTGTCTGGAAGTCATTTATATCATTAACTTTTATATCATTGGCACTTATAATGACAAATCCTTTCCTGATATTAGATCTGCTTACCAACGATCCATCAGATACATCGGCCACTACTACTCCACCTTTAACACCCCACTTGCCGGCCTCTTCTTTACTGATATTACGCAATGTAGCACCAGAGAAGGCCATTGTAGTACCTCCTTTGGATATATTGGTTGTTCCGGAAAGGTCTTTCAATTCCACTAAAACATTCCTGGATTTACCGCTCCGCATATATTCAACGCTGATCTTATCTCCCGGGTGGAAGCGGGCTACCTGTTCCATCAGCTCTGTAACCCTGTTCACGGCAACACCGTTAATTGTCGTAACAAAATCTCCTTTGCGCAAGCCAGCTACCTCGGCGCCGCTACCCGGCATCACTTTAGCTATAAACACACCCTTGGCATTCCTGAAATCTCCGCTACTCAAGCCTATTTGCTCTGCCATCTGTTCATTGAGCTTATTCAGATCCAGCAATTGTGCACCAAGATAACCACGCTGTACACTTCCGTATTTGATAATATCAGAAGCGACTTTATACGCCAGGTTGGATGGAATGGCGTACGAATACCCGGCATAACTTCCGGTAGGTGAAGCGATAGCCGCGTTGATGCCGATCAGTTGCCCTTGTGTGTTAACCAATGCTCCACCACTGTTTCCGGGGTTTACTGCGGCATCGGTTTGTATAAATGATTCCACTGCTCCTGCACTTACCCTTCTTGCAGATAGGCCTATTGACCTGCTTTTGGCGCTTACAATACCCGCAGTAACCGTAGCTTCAAGATTAAGCGGATAGCCTACTGCCAATACCCATTGCCCCAACTTGACATTATCCGAATTACCCAATGTCATATAAGGAAGGTCATCGCCGTTGATCTTAAGAACAGCAATATCTGTAGAAGGGTCTGTTCCCACTACCTTTGCCAACTCTGTGCTCCTGTCGTTAAAGGTTACCTGTACCTGGTCTGCCCCTTGCACCACATGATTATTGGTAATAATATAACCGTCCTTTGAAATGATCACACCGGATCCTGAACCCATCTGGTCAGGCATCTGATATCGCTGAGGCCCCCAGAAGCCGAAAGGATCCTGCGCTACCACAGTTTTACCCTGGGTAAGCGTACGCACATGCACCACCGACTGTACGGAAGATTCCGCTGCGGGTGAAAAATCAACAGGCTGTGTTGCAGCAATACCTGTATTGGACACATAATGAACCGGAACTTTGGCTTCTTCCCGGGATTGAAGGATGATCTGTTTATCGGTAAGCTGGGTAACTCCCCATATCGTCAGTAAAGAAGTAATTGCCGCGGTAATAATTACCGGAATGATTGTTTTCTTCATAGCTATGCTCTGTTGTTGTAATTAGAAATCAGATAATAATTTAACGTACAGATTCACCATAAATTCTTACAAATCAAAAGTATTTTTTAAGCTTATCAAAAATACACCTCTTAGATAGTGTTTATAGTTAAGAAGTTGTTTTTTTTAATTTTTTAAGACAGAGGAAATAAGGTGTTACTGATTTATAGGACGAGAGGTACGCTTAAAAAATTGTCAGAACTGAGCTAATAATATAGCCTATATGGCTAATGTCATTAACATTAGTGAATGTTTTAGCATAACCCCATTTGTCATTTCCATAAGGGAATCTAAAGAACGTTCTGAACCTTAGCGAGTATCGATTCCCTCCGGGAATGACAAAGGACGACTGTTAAGACTTAAGTTAATGATATTCAATTTATGTCTATAATCTGAAAAAACTTATAAAAAATGCTATTTTTAAGATTATAACCATAAAAATAAAATTAAAATATAGTATATTTGTGGTTATAACCATAAAAAAATGATAGAAAGAATTAGCTATTTAGAGCAAATAAAGATTTTTATCGACAAACCGCAGATTAAGATCCTTACGGGTATCCGTCGGAGCGGTAAGTCTTCGGTGTTGCTGTTGCTTAAGGAAGAGCTGGTTAAAAATGGCATTTTGCCGGAACAAGTTGTGTATATCAACCTGGAAAGCTTCTTATTCTCTGAATTGCGGACTGCCGCACGGCTTTATGAGTACATATCCGGTAAAATACAAAAAGGCAAGAGATTATATCTGCTGTTAGACGAGATACAGGAAGTAGAGGAATGGGAAAAAGCGATTAATTCTTTCCTGGTTGACTTTGATGTGGATATTTATCTCACCGGTTCCAATTCACATTTGCTGTCGTCGGAGCTGGCTACTTACCTGGCGGGGAGATATGTAGAAATTCCCATTTTTACCTTGTCTTTTGCCGAATACCTGCAATTCCGGTCTTTTTATTTCCCGGAAAGGCAACAGGATCAACGGCAGGCTTTTGTTTCTTACCTACGTTTGGGTGGTTTTCCTGTGATACATACCGCTGGTTACACGGAAGAGTCTGCATACAAAGTAGTTTACGATATTTATTCATCGGTTATTCTTCGGGATACCGTACAGCGTTATAAGATACGTGATGTGGAGTTATTGGAAAGGGTGATAAAATATGCCTTTGATAATATCGGCAATACCTTTTCCGGGAAAAATGTAGCGGATTATTTTAAAAGTCAGCAACGGAAAATAGACATCAATACCGTTTATAACTATCTGAATGCTCTGGAAGGTGCATTTATCCTTTACCGGGCGCCCCGTTATGACATTAAAGGGAAAGAAATTCTGAAGACACAGGAAAAATTTTATTTAGGTGATATGGGACTGCTTTATGCCACAATGGGCTATAAAGACCGTGCTATTGCCGGCATACTGGAAAATATAGTTTTCCTGGAGCTGAAAAGACGGGAATACAAGGTATATATAGGTAAGTTAGACACCAGGGAAATAGACTTTATAGCCGAAAAGCAAGGGGAAAAAATATATGTCCAGGTGGCCTACAAATTAGATAATGAACAGATGGTAGACCGGGAATTTTCAACTCTCCTCAGCATCAACGACCAGTATCCTAAATACGTGGTGACAATGGATGAATTCTGGAAGGAATCAGTAGAAGGGGTGCAGCATGTGCATATTGCTGATTTTTTGATGAACCAGAACTATTAGTACAGAAACTTATAGCATTGTTGCTGCATTGGTCAGATACTTGAATACACTTGCGGAAAAAGTAAAAGACAATAATGTGAAAAGAGAATATGCTCTTTGTGTCTTATCCATTTTCATTGAACCTTAACAAAATAACTCTTGTAACCTGCAACATATCATGTTACATTTGCGAAGTGATAATCAGTATTCAGCATAAAGGGTTAAAAATGCTTTGGGAAAAGGATAATCCTACCAGGCTTCCTCCCGGACAGGTGAGAAAGATCAGAATGATCCTGACGTTGCTGGATGCGGCTAAAACTGTAGAAGACATGAATTATCCCGGTTCGGGATTACATCCGTTAAAAGGTAGTCTCAACGGTTTTTATGCTGTTACTGTTACTGGAAATTATCGAATCATATTCAGGTTTGAAAACGGTGATGCTGAATTGTTGGATTATCTTGACTATCATTAAAGATTAAAAACGGAAAAAATTATGATTAAAAGAGGAATGGCTCCGGTACACCCCGGACGGGTGTTAAAAGAGATGTACTTAGAGCCACTGGGTATCTCAGTCACTGACTTCGCCGACAATATCGGTGTGGCCCGCAGGACAATATCCCTGATAGTGAATGAGCATTGCGGTATCAGCGCCGGAATGGCTTTACGTTTAAGTAAAGCGCTTAATACAACACCTGAATTATGGCTCAATATGCAACAAAAATACGATTTGTGGGATGCAGCTCAGAAAATATCGCTTAAAGAGATAAAACATCTTACTGCAGGGGCGCAGGTCTTCAACCGGAGTGCGTCGCATGGCGATTCTGTCGCCTTGCGGAAAGTCTCGACTACGAAAAGGCGGTCGGTGAGCAAAGCGACATTAAAGCATTAACCTGGCAGTGTTATTGCTCGTCGGATAGTGTTACACTTGTTTATATGGACTATCTTTCGGGGACAGTGGGACACGGGGGACGGTGGATTATGAATCTGTCCGGGTGGACTATTGGCGACTACTATTAAGCTGCAATAAAAACTGCAATGTATCCACGCCATCTGCATAATCATCTAACTGCGGATACTGGCTTTGACCAAATGTTTTGATATGGGACGATTCATCACCAGGCATTATTGTCTTTGTATCTTTTACCGTTATGCACTGAATATTGTCATCTGTAGCCAATTGTTGCAGGAGCTGAGTTTTATCTGTGTAAAATCCATAATGCAGTACACTGATCGGTGCATATATACTTTCGGAAGGCGCCAGCAGGATGCTGCCATTAGTCATATACTCCATTTTATTCAATAAGAATAAGGCCAGCTGATAGTCATAATTGTTCTTATATTTATTATGATGAATATGCTGTTTATATTTATCAAAAGCCGGTAGCAAAGTCTCGAAGGAGTAGCTTTCGGGAAGCCATATCTTAGTTACATTCCTGCAGCCTAAACCGAAATAAGTACATACATCATCCGCTAAAGCTTCTAATTCTTCCGCCGATTCATTGCCGTCCAGAATGGCAACAGAGCTACGGTTTTTGCGGATAATATGTGGGTACTTCTGAAAATATTGTTCGAAGTAACGTGCTGAGTTATTGCTGCCCGTGGCAATGTAAGCATCGCAGTTCTTCAACATATCGCCGATATTGACCTGATGAGGGAAGTTACTATCCCACTCCTGTAATACCTTTAGTATATGCTCCCACAACACCGTATCTTTCGAAGACAGTTTAAGCTTCACACGCATACCGGAGAGGTAAACACACAAAAAATCGTGAAAACCTACAAGGGGAATATTGCCGGCCATTACTATGCCTACTTGAGGACGGGTGGCAGTAATATCATGTGTTGTTATATCGGGATATTGGTTAAGCCAGTTACGTAGCCTATCTTCCTGCAGGTAGAAGCTGCTTATAACCTGTGCTGCCATTTGCGTAAAGTCGGGCGTAAACCAGCCGTTCTGTCTTTCGGCTTCTGTCACGGCTTCCTGCCATGCGGGCGGCTTATCGCTGAAGTATTTACCCAGGCGCACCATTAAAGCTATTCTTTCTTCCAATACGGCCATAACTTGTTGTATTTTATGACCGCGAAATTGTAACTTTGCGCGTAAACAAACAATTTTAATTACAGGATCGCCTGGCTTAATAATTTATTATAGGAAGATATTATCCTGTATTTTTCTGTTTATTATTTTTACAACTGACATGGCTATTAAAATAACTGACGAATGTATTAACTGTGGCGCATGCGAGCCCGAATGTCCTAACACTGCTATTTATGAAGGTGGCGTAGAGTGGAAAATGGCCGACGGAACTTCCGTTAAAAGTGAATATACTTTAATGGACGGAACAGTAACCTCTGCTTCGGCTCCGCACGATCCTATTGCTGTAGATATTTACTATATCACACCCGACAAGTGTACGGAATGCCAGGGGTTTCACGAAGAGCCGCAATGTGCTGCCGTTTGCCCGGTAGATTGCTGTGTGCCGGATGAGATGTACCAGGAAACAGTGGAGGAGCTGTTAGCTAAGCAAGCAAAACTGCATGCCTGACAAGTACACTTTCATGATAAGTGAATTATTCAACCGGCTTAATGCCGGTTTTTTTTATATATGAACCCCTGCTGTCCGGAGATCCTTATGGAAAAATGAAAAGAGAAATCCCCGGCACATCATACCAGGGGTTTCTCAAATTGTTTATCATGGCTTTTTAATTTCACATGCCTTTAGAGATTATTTTTTTAATGCATCCGCTTCTTGCTTTGCTGCATCTTCTATACGTTGTGCAGCAGCTTTAGCTGAGTCTTCAGCAGCGGAGATAGCTGCCTTTGCAGAATCGGTAACAGCTTCAGCATGTTCTTCTATTGTCTCCGCTTTCATTTCTCCGGCAGCTTCTATAGAGTCGGCAACATTCTCAGTGTCATGATCTGCATTTGAATTGCAGGAAGCGAAAGCGAATCCGCCGATTAATGATAAAACCAAAAGTCCCTTTTTCATTGTTTTTAATTTTAATGGTTATATGTTTATACCGCTGTTTAAAAAAAAGTAACCCTCATATAATAAAAAGAAATGTTAAAGAATCAAGTATATTCTTCCTATTCTGCTTTCACCAGTTTTTCCACTTTAAGCAGTACACCGTTGAGCAGGTATATACTTTGCACTAACCCGCTTAAGCTGAACCTGATTATTTTACCTGCCATAACGGGGAACATTTATGACACCTGTGACAAAGGTGCACCGTCCCCTTTTATTCCCTGAAAGTGATAAAAACTCCTGCCCGTACTAATGCTCTCGCACAACATAGTTGTAAAATAATTATTATCAATAAATATTATTGCTAAGAATTGCCAACGGTAGCACGGTAGCACTCAGATATTCCTGCCTATTGCCTCTATGATTTTCAGTATCTCATGCCAGGTACCCTGTGGATCTTTCAGGAAAGCAGAAATCATTCTCGGAACAAACGGGAGAAATTCTAACAAAATGGCAAAAAGGGGAATAGCCAGGTACCATCCTGGTTTATATTTAAATTTTGGATTGATACCCTTGGTCAGGTAAAAGAAAGCCATGATGACCTTCTCCCTGTAATGATAAAAAATGAGCAGATCCAACAGCAGGTAAAAGGACAATCTCATCGCAAAAGGACTTCCCGGCATAATCGTCAGATCAATGATCAGGATATTAGCTGCTATTGGGAGAAACAAAGCAGCACCTAATAAAACGGTTCTATTCCATATCAGTAAAAGTGCACAGATGATCTGAGAAATACCAATGAAGTACTTAAAGGGCTGGAAACTGAATAAATACCAGGCCATTCTCATCAGGCTGGTTTTACCTAAAGGCTGGGCTAATTCCTCGGCGTGTAATCCAAATTGTCCCTCTGTAAGCTTGGCATACCCGTAATCCAGAAATATATAAGCGAGCAGGCATCTTACCACAAGAATAAAGTAATCCGCTAGTTTTTCTTTATCTATTTTAAATCTGTGCATATACGGCGGTGGAATATGAAAATAGCACTAAGGCAGCAATAGAATATAAATTGACTTACACGAGTAGCACTCCCGTTTTTTTTAATTGTGTCAAATATACATATCAGATTTGCAGTAGAAATAGTTTTTATTTAATCAAGATCTTGTCAGGAGAATTTTTTCATTTGTACCGTGTACAGGTCTGTTCTTCTATCCTTCATTGTCCGGACTGACCCGTAATGGTGCAATTCTTTCAAAAGTTTGAGGTCAACATCGGCAATTAATGTCATTTCCGTATTGGGTGTGGCTTCCGCTTTAATAGCGTTCATCGGAAAAGCAAAGTCTGAGGGCGTAAATACAGCAGCCTGTCCAAACTGGATATCCATATTATTGACACCCGGAAGATTGCCCACACATCCGGTTATAGCTACGTAGCATTCATTTTCTATTGCCCTGGCCATAGCACAGTGCCTTACCCGTATATAAGCATTCTGGGTATCTGTAAGGTAAGGTACAAACAGTATTTTCATACCCTGTAGCGCCATCAGCCGCGACAGCTCCGGGAACTCAATATCGTAACATATCAGTATGCCGATCTTACCACAGTCGGTATTTATTGCCTGTATCTTATCTCCTCCCCTGATACCATAATACTTAGTTTCATTAGGTGTAATATGTATTTTCCGGTACTCGTTTACCTTACCGTTTCGGTGGCAGAGGTAAGAAACGTTGTACAAATGCCCGTCTTCAACAAGAGGCATACTACCTGTAATGATATTCACATTGTAGGCTATGGCATATTCCGAAATTTTCAGCCGGATATCCTCTGTTTTCTCCGCCAGTTGCCGGATAGCCTCATACTCTGTCAGGTGGTTAAATTCCGCAAGCAGCGGAGTATTGAAAAATTCCGGAAATACAGCAAAGTCTGACTTGTATTCACTCAGCACATCCACAAAAAACTCTACCTGCTCAAAGAATTTGTCCAGGTTGGCAAACGGGCGCATTTGCCATTGCACCAATCCCAGCCGGATGATACTGTCGCTAAGCGCATTCTTTTTCCGGGAGTAGTAAATATTATTCCATTCCAGCAATACGGCATATTCCTTCGACTGAACATCACCTTTCAGGTAATTGGTCAACACCTTTACCACATGAAAGTCATTGGCAATCTGGAAGCTTAATACCGGATCATATATCTCTTTAGCCTTTACCCTGTCTATATATTGCTTGGGTGTTAAAGTATCGCTATACAGATGGTAGTTAGGTATACGTCCGCCTACCAGTATTTCTTTAAGATTAAGGTTTTCACATAATTCTTTTCGTGCATCGTACAGGCGGCGGGCCAGGCGAAGTTGCCGGTAATCGGGGTGTACGAATATTTCTATGCCATACAGCACATCGCCATCGTCAATATGAGTATTGAAGGTATAATCTCCGGTGATCTCTTCATAAGTATGCTCGTCGCCAAATAATTCATATTGAACAATTATAGAAAGTGCACAGGCTACCACCCTGCCATCTACTTCAACACATAACTGCCCTTCCGGAAAGATATCAAGAAGCTTTTCTATATTAGCTTCCCGCCATACACCGCCCACTCCTTCATAAGCCATTATCATTGATGTTCTCAGTTCCTGGTAATCCTCTTTTTGCAGCTGTCTTACTTTTACTTCCATAATTTTTTTCAGATTTTTATTGTCAACAAAACTGAAGAGCAATAGTTGAATGCTTGTACAACCAACCATTTGTAACCGGTGGCATATAAAGAGCTTTTTATAAATAAATTTCCAATACAATAAAAGCGCCGGTAAAAGATGCTCCGTTTTCACCTTTAAAATCTCCTCATGAAGTGACAAAATTTTTAGTTTAGACTTAACACAAGTAAGATACTATCTTTACCCGTATATTTTATGGAATAATGAATTACCTGTTTAAGAGATTTCCTTTTTTTGTTTCCATTGTGCTTAGCTTTCTCTCAATAGCATATGCCGCAGCACAGGGGCGGCAATATCAGCTCAACGGCTTTATGGGTGTGCAGGGCGGAGAGGTGTTCAGTTATGTATTGTCACTCAGTGATTCCAGCGAGAATATGTTGACAGGATTTGCCTATACTTATCTTCAAAAAAACAACGAAGTAAAGGCGGCTGTAACGGTGTACATAGACCGTAAAGAGAAGACTATCACCCTTAAGGAAACCCACATTATTGTCAATAACGGCTTTAAGAGTAAGGCTCTTATTTGTTTGATCGATGCACAGTTACGTTATATACCTGCCGAAAAAACGCTCAGTGGTCCTTTAAATACACATACATCAGGAAATGATGCACTATGCAGTAAAGGAAGCATAACGTTTAATCATCCTGAAGAGATAGCTAAACTGTTTGATCCTGTAGCAGAGGAAATAAAGGAAAAACCGGCAACCGCAACTGCAAAGCCCAAACCTAAGCCAGTGCGCATTATAGTAGATTCCACATTGCCTGCGCGGCAGCCCGTAGCAACCAAGGCAGAGCCTAAGCAGGTGAGTATTACAGAAGGCAGAGATAAAACCTATGATTGGAGATCGGATGAAATTATTATGGAAATATGGGATGATAATACCGTAGACAATGACCGGATAAGTGTCTTTTATAACGGCAATATAATATTGGAAAATTATACACTGACATCGGAAAAGAAGAAACTACACTTACCTGTTGGCGGCAATGAGTTAAACATAATAAGAATCGCAGCCAATAACGAGGGAAACGATCCTCCGAATACGGCTACCATCCTACTAACAGATGCCGGCACACAGCATGTTGTGGTCGCTCATAATAAAGTCGGGAAAAGCGCTTTGATAAAAATCAGGAGTGTAAAATAAAAATGAAAACAGAGGATATTTCTGACTATATCAAGTGGATAGCTGTATACCAGCCCGTCCGTTCTCAATTTCTGAAACATTGCTTTTTTTAGTACCTGTTTTTTAAACCGGGGCTTCCTGAGCCGGTTAACTTTGCGTTATCCGTCCTTTAAAAATTCTCCTATAACAAAAGTCCGGGCCTTACATTCAAATTCCGTCCTGGAAGTAGTGCCAATTTTACCATATTTCTTATCAAGATGCTCGTCTCAATCCATTATTTTATTTCCGGATCTTTTCATTTCTTTCGTTTTTCATCCTCTATCTTTTTATCCATAAGATATTGCTTTTTGAGTTTTCCGGGCCATGTACAGCTTAAAGGAAGAGACAGAAATAAATTAAGGTGCCGGAAAACTTCGCGACACCTTTAATTAAGTTAACAGAAAAAACCGTTACCGGAAATTACTGTTTAGGTAATTCATAAAATATATCGACA
>JBEBVI010000071.1:0-14052 GCA_040392805.1 Taibaiella helva | reverse complement strand
GCCCAACTGTCAATTTGAATAAAGCAACGCTTGGCTATCATAACACCATCAACGCTCAGCTTATATTTAGCATATGAACCATATGCCGCTGTTGAACCTATTCGCAACGACTTGGTGATACCTACTATATCATTATGAGACACATAAAATGCCAAGCGTGCTGAACCAGAAGGTCCATTCCAAACCTCCATCGCGTTCTGAGGCACATAATAAGGATATCCTGTATACGGCCGATGAACAACAGAAAGTCCAACTACATTGGAAGTAGACACTAAACCTATCCACGGACTGCCACCATGGGTAAGGCCTTGTCCACCTACACTTAGTCTGCCAGAAGTTTCTGTTAAAACATTGGTACCCTTCCAGTAGAATGGAGTAATTACGTTTTGTGCATAAAGATTTGATTGACAATAAGCTATAATCGCAATTATAGCTATTAATTTAACTGATAGTTTTTTCATAATATTTAATTTAAGTGTTAAATAATGTATTTTAATAAAGCTTTACTATTTTTCTTATAATTTCACTACTTCCCTGAATCTTAATCAAATAGATTCCCTTGGACAAATTACTAAGCGATAACTCTACATTCATTGCTGAAGTGATAACGTTTTTAATTTGCCTTCCACTGACATCAAGCAGTTCTATATTTCTCAGTTCAGCAGTTAAAAATCCTATCTTTATATAGTTATTAGCCGGATTGGGATAAATTAATACATCATCAATATGCGGTCTCAATATTTCGTTTACATCATGCTTAGGGGCTTCATCATAGGCATTAGGCCGAGCTGCACCACATAAACTGCTACTATATAATAGAGTACTCGTCACTTGACCCGGAGGAATGCCCGTAGGTAATGAAGTACAAGGAGCTATTGCTGCTTCAAAGGTATTACCAGGATTTACTGCAATATTTGTTTTATGATTAAATTCAATTTTTTGGGAAGCAACCACCTGAGTATTGTTTCCCGGAGATGAATTTGTCCAATACGTTCCAGAACAAAAGGAAGATCCAACATAAATATTTTTGCCATACGCATGCCCCCCCGGGATATAAGTACACATATATATATCCTCTTTAGGACAACCATAGATAGAAAGACAGTCCATCTCGAACCAAATAGCATTAGATGCATCTACACTAGACTGGTCAGGGTATATCACCATATATTTCCAGCTCTCTCCCGGATAAGTGGTAAAACTAATCGTCAGTTTGTTATCGGTAAAGCTAGGTCCAGCATAAGAATATAAAAGCTTTCCGCCGGAAAAATCCGGTAAAGGACATCCTGATAGGCCACAATGATTTGTTGGTAACGGATCATTAAATAACTTAATATGGAATCCGTTGGCAGTTGGGAATGGATTATCAAAATAATTTATTCCTATTTTAATCGTATACTCAATACCCCCACCTATATTAACGATACGATATACACCTTCTCCCTGTTTACCTCCCCCTGAAGGATATTGGATTGCCCACATCGAAATTCTGGTTGACGAAAGGTACTGGGGTGTGCCATGTGTTACACCCCAATATTCTGGTGGCGGAGATAAATCCTGGATATTGCTTGAAATAGGTCCCAATTCTATATGATCAAAACTAAAGGGAACTGTTTGTGCATATGGCTTTAAGTAAGCCATAGATAAAATCATTAAAAGGAGAACTTTATTCATAAAATAATATTAATAGTAAAAATGACCAATATTAATGCATAATGCTGTAAACACTTAATACATATTATATGATCACAATGTTTAAAGATAAAGTTTATTTAACATTTTGTTGTGGGGTAAGTTTTCTCCAATTCCATTATACCTTATCAACATTTTTTTATCTATTCGTTTGTTTTCCATTTTTTACATTACATTTGCGCAATTTCCGAAAAACGGGTTATATATTAATATTTGTTATGGCAGTTATTCAAACGATCAGGGATAAGTATGCGAAACTTGCTGGTGGCGTTATCGTCTTAGCTCTTGTGGGCTTTATATTGATGGATGCAACAAGTGGAAGCAGTGGCGGCCTTTTTCGTAAATCCACTGCCGTAGGATCCATCAATGGTGATAAAATAGATTATACGGAATACGATGCCGCGATCAGGAACAGGGAAGAGGAAATGAAACGCCAGAACCCGGATGGCACTATTGATGAGATGACCCAGGCTCAGCTGCGCGACCAGGTATGGATGGACCTGGTGAACAGCAGGCTTATGAAGGACGTTGAAGAAAAGCTAGGCATAACCGTTGGTAAAAGTGAGCTTAATGATCTGCTGACAGGCCCCAACCCCGATCCGGTGGTAAGGCAGACACTGGCCAACCGTGAAACCGGTATATTTAATCCGCAGGAAGCGGCCAGCATTATCGCCCAGGTTAAAAGAGATCCTACCCAAAAGGCCGCATGGGAAGCTTTTGAGGCAGATGTTGTCAAACGCAGGTATACTTCAAAATTCAATGCGCTTGTAGCAGGATCTGTCTATATACCTAAATTCATACTGGATGATCAGAATGACGCCCGGAATTCATTTGCCAATATAAACTACGTGAAGCTTCCATACGCATCTATCCCGGATGATAAAGTAAAGGTTACCGACGACGAGATCAGGAAATACATGGAAAAGCATAAGGTCATGTTCCAGATTAAAGAAGGAAGCAGGGGTATTGAATATGTGGCATTTAATATCGTACCTTCTTCAGAGGATTCTGCAGCAGTATTTAATGAGCTGGAAAGATTAAAAGCAGAATTTGCCGAAGCAAAAGATGTTGAAGCTTTTGTAAACCGGAATTCCAATACGCCTTTTCCTATTACTTATTATTCCCGCACCCAGCTTGAATCGTTACCCAACCCGGATGAGCTACTGAATGCGCCGGTAAATTCCATAACAGGCCCTTTCTATGATGGCCATAACTATATGCTGGCAAAAATAGAGGACAAAAAATTATTCCCCGATTCTGTTACCGTACGTCATATCCTGGTTAAAACAAAAGATAAGGGCCTGGCAACGCTGTCCGATTCTGCAGCTAAAGCACGTATAGACAGTGCTGCCGCGCTGGTTAAAGCAGGAATGCCTTTTGACTCTGTAGTAGTACGATATTCTGACGATTATAGTACCGAGAATCCGAATATCAGCGGCGAATATACTTTTACCTTACCTCAAAAACCACAGATATCCACCGAATTCGGCGACTTTGCATTCGAAGGCCAGGCCGGGAGCAGCAAGATCGTGAAAGTGGATAATGACAGCTATTCCGGTTATCATTATATTGAGATAATAAGACAAAGCCCGGCTTCTAATGTGGCTAAGATAGCTTTCATCAGCAAAGAGCTGAATGTGAGCAGCAATACCAACAGTGCATTGTATGCACAGGCTACGCAGTTTGCCAACAAAGCAAATAATGCAGCAGCATTTGAGAAAACCGCGAAAGAAATGAGCGTTACCACCGCACGAGCTGACGGTATAAGTGAAAACAGCTTCCTGGTTAACGGGTTAGGCTCTTCCAGGGAATTGGTAAAATGGCTATACGAATCTGACATGGGAACCGTATCTCCGATCTTTAATGTTGGCGACAAATACGTGGTAGCTAAAGTAAATAATATTCTTCCGGCAGGTTTGGCACCTATAAATGAGCAGACCAGGCCCATCCTCGAAGGATATGTAAGGAAAAGTAAGAAAGCGCAAATGCTTTTAGACAGGACCAAAGGAAAGAACAGCTTGGAAGCCATTGCGCAGGCAGAGCAGCAGACTGTAGGCACAGCAGACTCCATCAACCTGGCACAGGGTTTTATACCCGGCTTAGGAAACGAGCCTAAAGTAGCCGGATATGCGTTCTGTAAATCTTTTAAGGAAAATACGCTGTCTCCCGGAGTAGCCGGAAACGATGGGGTATACTATATAAAAGTTTCAGGTAGAATCACGGCTTCTGCAACAGGCGAGAGAAACCTGCCGGTGGAAAGACAAATGATAGAATATAGCCTGAAAAACAGTGCGGCAAACATGATCATGAATACCATGAAAGAATCTGCAAAAGTAGAAGATCGCAGAGCTAAAATATATTAATCGGGTCAGGAGCCGGGATAGTCAGATCCGGGAACAGTATAACCTATTTTGATAATAGAATTTTTACAGGGGCTTTGCATAGGCCCCTGTTTTTATAAGCGGTAATTTTCAGGCAATTCTTTATACGTTGAAAAAAAGAAAAATAATACTGACGGTAATCAACGATCTGAATTATGATCAGCGCATGATACGTATTTGTTCTTCGCTGTACCAGGCCGGTTACGATGTATTATTGGTAGGCCGGGCGCATAAAGACAGTAAGCCTTTGAATGAAAGGCCTTTTGATCAGAAACGGATTTTCGTCGGTCCGTCAAAAGGTAAAACAATGTACCTCCTTTATTGGATAAAGCTGTTTTTCTTTTTGCTTTTCAGAAAAAGTGATGCATTGTGCGCCATTGATCTGGACACTATTTTACCGGTATATTTCGCATCGGCAATACCCGGAAGAAAAAGAGTTTATGACGCTCATGAATTATTTACCGAGATGCAAGAGGTTGTAACACGACCGAGAGAGAAAAAGATCTGGGATTTTATAGAGCGTTTCACAGTACCACGGTTTAAATACGGCTATACTATAGGCGAGTGTTATGCGGAAGTTTTTCATAAAAAATACGGCAGTAATTATGCCATTGTCCGTAATGCAACAGTATTGACCCCATTGACCATTCCGGAGAAAAAAGAGATCTATATTTTATACCAGGGTGCTGTAAACGTAGGGCGTTGTTTTGAATACCTGATACCGGCTATGCAATATGTACAGGCTCCATTGGTTATTTGCGGCGACGGAAATTTTTTTGAGGAAGCAAAGGCTATCTGCAAAACTTTCGGACTTGAAGACAAGGTACAATTCAAAGGCTATGTGCCACCCGAAGCACTGAAAGCGTATACGCTGCATGCCTGGATCGGCGTTACTCTTTTTGAAGCCGTAGGGCCCAGTAACAGGCTTTCCATGGCAAACCGTTTTTTCGACTATATGCATAGTGGCGTTCCGCAGCTATGTATGGCTTATCCCGAATACGTAAAGGTTAACAGGGAATTCGAAATTGCACATTTAATAGAAAAGCCGGATATCCGGCAGATCGCTTCGGGATTAAATAAATTGCTGGAGGATAGAGAGTATTACTCCAGATTACAAAACAATACCCTGCGTGCGAGGAAAGTGTATTGCTGGCAGGAGGAGGAAAAGCGGCTGTTGGAGGTGTATAATAAATTGTTCGCAGAATGAGGACAAATAGTAAAGTCTGGCATGAGGAACAGGCCCTTTTCGTATTATTGCCGGAGGTGGTAAAAGAGAGCGGAAGATGTCTCCTCTACGCTATCGCCCCAATGACAAATATTATAACTTGCTTACTATCAACCCACTGGTCGTCACTGCGAGGAGTTGCAAGGTACGAAGCAAAGCAGTCCCGAGCGCTTGGAGATTGCTTCGTTCCTCGCAATGACAGGGGAGTAAGTGGCGCCCTTGCTACCGTTGACAAGTTTTTTAAAACATTGAATTATCGGTACCAGATTGATAACCGGACATGACGTGAGAAAACGCCGTTGTTGATGTTATTACCAACAACAAAATATTTAACCCGAGCAATATGTTTTAAATTTAACCCCTAATGAAACTACATATCATTGCCTTCGATGTACCTTTTCCGCCGGACTACGGAGGTGTGATTGATGTGTATTATAAAATTAAAAACCTCTTCGAAGCCGGTATGAAAATTTACCTGCATTGTTTTGAGTACGGAAGAGGGGAACCGGTTGAGATGCAGCAATATTGTGAGGAAGTTTTTTACTATAAACGGAAAACCGGACTGAACAGTATCTCCCTGATCACACCTTCCATGCTCTATTCGAGAAGAGATAAAAACCTTTTGAATAACCTGACACGCATTGATGCCCCCATACTATTTGAAGGCGTTCATACAACTTATTATTTAGATCACCCTGCGCTACGGGACAGAAAAAAAATAATCCGCAATCAAAATTTAGAACAGGAATATTACCGGCTGTTGGCCCAGCGAGCATCTGACAAATTTCATAAGCTATACTACCTCATAGAATCAGCGCTCCTCCGCAGGAAAGAAAGTAAGCTGGGTGCCGCAGATGCGTTCTTTACCGTTGCAGAACACGACTATTTATTCTTTAAGAAAAAGTATCCCGGCAAAGACCACGAATATATACCGTCGTTCCAACCTTATAATAAAATCGTTACCCGGCCCGGCAAAGGAACATATTGCTTATACCAAGGCAACTTAGGCCACCCGGAAAACGAAGAAGCGGCTTTGTTCTTATTACAGCACATTTGCCCACATACCAAAGTGCCTTTTATCTTTGCCGGAAGGAGACCGGGAACGGCCATACAGGTCTTATGCGACCGCCTGGAAAACTGCAAGCTGGTTCCCAACCCTTCCACGATAGAAATGGAACGGCTGATAGCAGAAGCACAGGTACA
This sequence comes from Taibaiella helva, assembly GCA_040392805.1. GTDB lineage: Bacteria > Bacteroidota > Bacteroidia > Chitinophagales > Chitinophagaceae > Taibaiella > Taibaiella helvus_B. The sequence continues at coordinate 7,551 of JBEBVI010000071.1, read as the reverse complement.
TATATTACCTACTTTCCAGGCTACCGGACTAAAGCTGAAATTACTCCACGCCTTATTTAACGGCCGCCACGTAGTGGTAAATGAAGAAATGGTCACCGGTACAGGACTCGAAAAAGCCTGCCACATAGCTCATAACGCTGAAACGTTCCGTATTGAAGTTGAAAAGCTGATGCACATTCCTTTCGATGAGCAGGAAATGCACCTGCGTAAAGAAATCGTAGAGCAGCGTTATGATAATGTGCATAACGCGCAAAGAATTAAGACATACCTTCTACAGTAATTTCATGAACAGCTCCCTGGTGTATACGTACCACTGGCATCAGATTCGCTGTCTTTTAGTAATGCCGGTAAAACAAACTCTAGGATATGGCCTCTAATGTCACGAATGAGACAGGCACTAATGTAAAGTAATGAACTCATCCCCAGTAAACCGGGGAGTTATTTCGACATGATTAATAAAGTATTAACTATTTAACCGCACTTTCCAACCAAGCATTCACTTGCTCAGCCGAGTCGGGATTAAGTACGATGGTCAGATTCTTATCCAATAAATATATTGTTGGTGTGGCAGATACATGGTAGGATTTGACAACAGGACTTTCCCATTTTTGATAATCACATAAGCTGATAAAAGGGAAGATATTGGCAAATGCCTTAAATTTTTCTTCTGATTCATCAAGTGACACAAAAAGGATTTCTACATCTTCAGACTTCCACTTTTCATAATAAGTTATTATTTGAGCAAGCTCCGGGGGGCATGCAGGGCACCAGCTTGATCCGAAAACTAAAAGGGTGTATTTACTTTTAATATCTGAAAGCCTGCCCGGCTTGTCTTTTTCTGGATAGCCGGGTGCTAAGATGTCTCCTGTAAATGCAAAATCACTGACCGTATTGCCCATTTGCATAGCGCGGTATTTGTCCAGCTGAGCGGCAAAATCGCTGTCAATGCTACACTTGCTTTCATTCAGCAACTTTACTGCCAGATATTCTGAAGCAGAAAACAGGCTTCGGCTTTCCAAAAATTTGAATAAATGTGCCGCAATATCGTTCAGTCGCTGTCCGTCTGTTACAAGGCTCGTTATAAACCTGTCAATGGAAATTTTCATCTCTTCAAATACGGAATCCAACGATTGGCCGCTGTTTTCAATAAGCCAGAAATGACTTTCAAGTACATCTTTAAGCAAGCCGCTTTTGTACAGCCTGTTATCCGCATAATCAATATCTCTAAATGCGGCTATGACAGGTGGAATTTTTTCTTTAGGGCCTTGCACCACGGTAGAGGCAGTATTCAGCAATTTGCGTGTTGACAGATACCAACTCACATAAGACCCGGCATCTAATCCGGCTAAAAACAGACTGTCTTCCGCTGCTACCCGCTGTCTTTCTTGTTCTATCCCGTCAGCAACAGCGCTTTGAGACTTAAAAAGGGGGACTTGTGCATAGACTTGCTTTAAATAATTCCAGGCACTTAATGCACTTTCCCGTATAGGATGTTCAGAAGCATACTTTTCAAAAATCTTATTTTGCGGGCCTGCTATTACATCTACCGTCTCCGGTATTGCCAAATTTTCGCCTTTCAATTTTATATTCTCACAACAAAGGATAACAATGAACGGCTGATCGTCCTGAGCAACAAGATAGCCAATCCCATAGTCTTTGTCTTCAAATGAAAGACTGAACCCGCCTTCACCATCCACCTTAACACTGTCTATCGCATAAGAATCAAAGCCTTCAAGCCCCACAAGTTTCACATATTGATTAGCAAGTGCCGGGAAGTTCCCCCTGATTGCTTTTTGTGAGAAAGCCGGCTTCCAAATAAGCAGAAGTCCGGTGATAGTTATTATCCTGATTATTGACAAATATGCTTTCAATTATAATAGAAGAAGGACGACAGAAAGTATGCCAGCGCTGCCATTCTTTGATGAATGACAACGCTGGATTTATCATTTAATTAATCTTTAATGCAGCGGACAGAAAAGCCATTGGAACGAGAGTTTTTACCTATGCTGGTTCCGTTTTTGTCATACGTTAAAGTATATACATCTGCACCCGTTGTTGTACTGCCCCAATAACGGCCTGCAGTACCCACAACACCAAGAGTACCTGCTCCTCTCCGATATCCTGCTGCAGGCAATTTTAAAGCAGAGCCAAAGGCATTGTCCAGATTAGGAGGAATATTCCAGGAACTTACTTCGTCATCCCATTCGTCTTTTGTAGGGACATGGAAGCCTGGAGGGCAAGGGTTATTAATGCCGTTTGAACCTTGCCAAAGCGCATCATTTCTTGGACTACGCCAATTCCCGGTGTTGGTATTTATCAAATCCGAGTGTCCGGGCACATCGGTAGTGCTCAGGGTTGTTGTCACACCTGAGCTTTTATCCTGATGACCATCATCCCCACGTCCCCACTGGAAATAATCACCATATGACTTATCATCGTTGACTGCCGTAGCCACCTGTGAAGCTCCTAAGTTACGATCTAACCAGCATTTGCCCGTTTTACTTTCGACCGTTCCATAAGTTACCTGACTTCCCTTATAGGTAAAAGTGACCGTACTTTTGCCACAAGCAAATGGTGGAGCGGGGCATAAACCGTTGGTTGTCCAAACAAGCTCACCGCCACAAACAGTAAGTACCTGTCCCTGGTTTCCTATCGGGTGCATCACCCATTTACCTCCATCCCAGTATAGGATATCCCCGGCTTTACTACCGGAAGGAAACTTAGGCATGTCGGCACGTATTTTAGCTGCTGTATCCTGAATAGCTTTGGTGTTCCTGGCTATTCCGCTGACGTCCTGGTCTCCTGTATTGACACCTGATAGATTACGTAGGTTAGTTATGTCTTTTGCGGTTACTTTTGCTGCCTCACTGGCTGTATAAACCGGATCTGTTTCGGTAGTAAGCATTCCCATCACCGTATCAGCCGTTTTAGCGTGTAAAGCATAAGGTACGCTCAATAACTGGCTTGTGCCGGTAATTGTGTAATTTGACGCACCGTCCGGATCTGTTTCTGTTTTGATAAAATATTGACCTGCCGACCAATCAATTGCAGCAAACGAACCCGACACGGCCAGACCCGATCCGATCTCAATACTTATCAGACCATTTGCATTGGTAGTCGGTGTCTGTGTTTCTACATAAACAGGTGTTGTGCCCTGCAGGATACTTATCTGCATTCCGACAGGCTTATTCCTGACGAGCTCATTACCGGCATCGCGGATCACCGCCTGGTAACTCATCTTTTCAGGTGATTGTGCAAATATCTCCGTCGTTAGCACGATCATGGCTAAAATTGAGAACAACTTTTTCATATTATATCTCCTTAGTTTTTAATTATTTTAAATGTTTTGATTTGCCGGTTATCTCTTACCACTTTAATAAAATAGGTGGCCGGACCCAAGCTTTCCATAGCTATGCTTGTCCGGCGCTCTTTTATTTTCCTGCTGCTTAAAAGCCTTCAAGTTAAATCATAGAATTGGCAAGACAGGTTTGAAAGGGCACATTTATCTACCGTCAATATAAGATAATCCGTAGCCGGATTAGGATAAACTGAAACAGACAGGCCGATACTTCTAGCGTTATCAATTCCTGTTACTGAAAAAATCTCATAAGGCTGCTGTACCCCCTCTGTGATCGAATCGGTGGTACCCTTTGGGCTTTGATACGCCACTTGTCCGACCGATCAGCTTATCGGACCCGCCGCTACCTGAAGTATCGCCTCCCGAAGCATTAGCGCTCTCCTGTGCTCCGACTATGCCAAACAGGAAAAGCATACCGCTTAACTTTAATGGCTTGTATCGCATAGATAACACCTTTTTAGATTCTTAGTACTTGCTGTGTAATACCACTTATATCTATTATATAGCATAACCTTTTTTATTGCCGCTTAATACCATAGCTCGCCAATCCTTAGTCTTTAATACAACGGACAGAGAATCCGCTTATACGGGAGTTTGCTGCTGCCGTGTTAATTGAAGTGGCAGTAGTTACAAGGGAATAGGCATCCCCGCTGGATACACTGCTGGACCAGTAGCGACCACCCGTACCGAGAACACCAAAAGTGCCTGCGTTCCTGCGGAAACCTGCTGCCGGTAATTTTAAAGCGGAACTAAACGCCTTGTTCAGATCAGGTGGTATATCCCAGGTTGCGGTTTCTGCATCCCATTCTGCTTTTGTAGGAACATGGAATCCATCCGGGCAAGGGTTATTAATGCCTTTTGACCCCTGCCAAAGGTCATTATTCCGCGGGTTACGCCAATCGCCTGTATTTCCACTGATAAAATCACCATGTCCGGGATTATCTGTTGTGCTCTGGGTAGGCTTAAGCGCTGATTGGGGATCCTGATGACCATCATCCCCGCGTCCCCACTGGAAATAGTCACCATATGACTTATCATCATTGACTGCTGTAGCCACTTGTGAAGCTCCTAAGTTCCGATCTAACCAGCACTTGCCCGTTTTACTTTCGACTGTTCCGTAGGTTACCTGACTTCCCTTATAGGTAAAAGTGACCGTACTTTTGCCACAGGCAAATGGTGGAGCGGGGCATAAACCGCTGGTTGTCCAAACAAGCTCACCGCCACAAACAGTAAGTACCTGTCCCTGGCTGCCTATCGGGTGCATCACCCATTTACCTCCATCCCAGTATAGGATATCCCCGGCTTTATTCCCGGAAGGAAACTTAGGCATGTCGGCACGTATTTTAGCTGCTGTGTCCTGAATAGCCTTGGTATTCCTGGCAATTCCACTGATGTCCTGATCCCCGGTATTGACACCAGATAAATTACCGAGGTTAGTTATGTCTTTTGCTGCTATTTTTGCTGCTTCGCTAGCCGTATAAACCGGATCCGTTTCGGCTGTAAGCATTCCTACCACTGTATCAGCCGTTTTAGCATGTAAAGCATAAGGCACGCTCAATAGCTGGCTTGTACCGGTAATTGTGTAATTTGACGCACCGTCCGGATCAGTTTCTGTTTTGATAAAATATTGACCTGCTGACCAGTCAATTGCATCAAAAGAACCTGATACAGCCTGGCCGGCTCCAATTTCAATACTTATCAGACCATTTGCATTGGTAGTCGGCGTCTGTGTTTCTACATAAACAGGTGTTGTGCCCTGCAGGATGCTTATCTGCATTCCGACAGGCTTATTCCTAACGAGCTCATTACCGGCATCGCGGATCACCGCCTGGTAACTCATCTTTTCAGGTGATTGTGCAAATATCTCCGTCGTTAGCACGATCATGGCTAAAATTGAGAACAACTTTTTCATATTATATCTCCTTAGTTTTTAATTATTTTAAATGTTTTGATTTGCCGGTTATCTCTTACCACTTTAATAAAATAGGTGGCCGGACCCAAGCTTTCCATAGCTATGCTTGTCCGGCGCTCTTTTATTTTCCTGCTGCTTAAAAGCCTTCCGTTTAAATCATACAATTGACAGGACAGGTTTGAAAGGGCAAATTCATCTACCGTCAATATAAGATAATCCGTAGCCGGATTAGGAAAAACCGAAACAGACAGGCTGATATGTTTAGCTTCTTCAATTCCCGTTACTGCAAAAATCTCATAAGGTTGCTGCACACCCTCTGTGATCGAGCCGGTAGTTCCCTTTGGGGTTTGATACGCAACTTGTCCGATCGACCAGCTTACCGACCCACCACTTCCGGAAGCATCACCTCCCGAAGCATTAGCGCTCTCCTGTGCCTGAGCTCCGGCCAAGCCAAACAGGAAAAGTATACCGCTTAATTTTAATGGTTTGTATCGCATAGATAATCTCCTTTTTAAATTGTTAGTACTTGCTTTGTAATACCACTTATATCTATATAGCCCAACCTTTTTTATTGCCGCTTAATACCATCTGAGATTTACACGGTGTCTTTCGGCCCACCTGATAAATACGAGATGGTAGAAAAGCAAGAATGGATATAAGCTAAAACATATAACTTAATTATGCTTCACTATTTTCTCATTTCTGATCAAAATACCATTCCTGTCATAAAGTTTAAGAAAATAAAGCCCTTCGGACAGCTGATCCAACCTGATTTCTTTGGTATTTTTTATCGCTTTCATCATCTTTCCTTCAACACTATAAATATGAATATCAACATCATTCGGGGCATCTATATAAATCACATCATAAGCAGGATTGGGATAAATTTTTATTTGTTCCGACCGGTTTACGCTATTGATCCCCACATCAATATTTTTAACCGTATAAATTTTGGATGTGTCCACACAACCGTTTTCATCCGTTACAATAACCCTGTAATCACCGTTCTCGGTAACCGTGTAACTTCTGTTGGTAGCACCATTGATAAGGTCTCCATCTCTCATCCATTGATAAGTACGGTAAACTTGTAAAGTGCTTAGTGTTTTTTCGTCAATTGTAATTACCGGATCTAAAGAATAGATCGTCAGGTCAAGTATAATTTTGCTTGCAGGATCACAGCCGTCCGGATCGGGAAATTCGTAAATACCGCTTGAAGTATGTACCACACCCCGGTAAACATAACTTTTACAAGCTGTTTCTGAAACAGTATCTGTAAGCTGGCACCATTTCATCTTATGTATGTAACCATCCGTTGTCCCTTTCCGGGTTGCAAAATGCACCTGGTTCGGATCCGGGTCAAAGTCTGTAACTGAACTTAAGAACCAGCCGGCCGTATAGACATTCCCCTCATCATCAACGGCAACGGCTCCGCTACTGGTTCCCCCGGTTGCATACGACCATTTAAATTCACCTGATGTATCCAGCTTAAAGAGGAATGCAGAACCGCTTGAGCCATTTGTATTGTACAGGGTGATTGTATCACTACCTTCGTAAAAATCTGCATCCGTTCCCCTGAAAACACCCGTAACATAGACTCCTGCCGCCCTGCCTTTGCCGGCAGCTATTGAGTACCCCCAGTTGCTTCCCGGGCCGTTGATTTGTCTTGCCCAGGCAAAACTACCGTCCGCATTTATCTTAGACACAAACACTTCCTGGTCGGAGGGATTGTTATTGGGATTCATTGATGTCATCCGGTAGGATGATCCCCAGGCGTTAAAATCAGCGACACCGCCAAAGATACCGGTTGTATAAACCGCGCCAGCTTCATCAACGGCCAACGAAAATCCCTGTTCCTGCTGTGGCCCGCCAAAGCTCCTGGCCCAAAGGAAATTCCCGGCCGGATCCAGCTTGGAGACAAAAACGTCGATACCCCCTGCGGTGGATAAAAAGAAAGTATCTGCTGATCCGGTACCGGGGTTAAAGTCCACATTACGATTACTGAGCTGGCCTACTACAAATATATTCCCATCCCTGTCCAGCGCTATCTCCCTTCCAAGGCCTTTCCAGGTTTTCACCCATTCAAAACCGCCGGAAGGGTTTAGCTTCCAGACAAAACAACTTTGTTTAGGAACAACCGAATTGGAGGATCCCGGGCTTATGTCGATGTCATTGTTCGACACAAAGCCGGTTGTGTATATATTTCCTTCCTTATCAATGGTCATTCCATAGATAAATTCAGAACTCTCATCGCCTATCGCCTTATGCCATAAATAGTTCCCAT
>JBEBVI010000070.1:0-14068 GCA_040392805.1 Taibaiella helva | reverse complement strand
ACAAACGGAGCGCAAAGGTAAATGACTTGAACGAATTCAACAAATGTTTTCTCGAAGAAAAGTAATTTTTTTTGAAAGCGCATTACAAACGGGAAGGAAAGCACTACATTGAACTTAATAAAATATTGTTGAGTATAGCAAACCAATCAACTAAAAACGAGCTCCACAAAGGATTTCAACAAATAAATTTTTTAAAATAGCGTCGGGATAAAATTAAAAAGACTTTGTAATTGAATATATCCTTTAAGCCTCATAAAATCTGATAAGCCAAACTTTGTATCTTTGATCGGTACTTTAAAATAAAGCTGTTTTAATTTAAATCATGCTGCATTGCTGAGGGAAGCAGGTGTCTTATACCTAAGATGCCTACATTTGCTATTTTCAGGAAGGACTAAAATTAATTATTGATATTTCTTTAAAAATATTTGTATTCGTTAAAACAACCCGGGTTAATTGAATTTATGAAAAAATTTGCAGGTCAAGTATGGAATTATCTATTTGGAAAAGACGCTCATATACTAATGGTACCTTCCCTGATTTACTTAAAAAGGAAAAGGAAAGTGGATGTCAATTACTTTGATTATGTAAGGACAGGGGCATTGGAACTGATCGCATATGAAATTCATAAAAACAAATTAGCCGGAGCCGTGGCAGAGCTTGGTGTATATAAGGGTAAGTTTGCACGCTATATTAATCAGCATTTCAGCGATAAGACGTTATATCTTTTTGATACGTTTGAAGGGTTTCACAGCAACGACAAGACCATTGAAGTAAGCAATAATTTCTCCGATGGGGAACAGGACTTTAAGAATACTTCCGTAGAACGGGTATTGTCTATAATGCCTAACAGAGAAAAATGCGTCATAAAGAAAGGTTACTTTCCGCATACGGCTGAAGGTATGAATGAGGAATTTTGTTTTGTAAGTTTAGATACAGACCTGTACGAACCGATATACCAGGGTTTACAATTTTTTTATCCTAAGTTAGTGCCCGGCGGATATATTATGATCCACGACTTTAACAACGAAGCCTACCCGGGTGTACGGGCAGCCGTAGAAAAGTTCTGTAACGAGAACAATGCCAACTTTACTCCGATACCGGATAGTTGCGGTAGTTGCATCATCTGTAAAGGGTAAGTGATGCCACCGCTACGTCAACAAATTGCTCATGAACAGAAGTGCGAAGCTAAAGTAAATCAATAGTCCGGTAACATCTACCAATGTAGCCACGAACGGAGCGGAAGAACTGGCCGGATCCGCTCCCAGTCTTTTCATTAATAGCGGCAGCATGGAGCCCATCAGCGAGCCCCAAAGTACTACAAACACCAATGATATACTAATTGTAGTAGCTATCATAAGCCAATGCTCGCCGTAGAGTGTGGGCGCTATAAGGTGCCAGAGGAATATACGCAGGAAACCGATAATACCCAGGCATATTCCTAAAAGAAGACCTGATATTATTTCTCTCCGCATTACCCGCCACCAGTCTTTAATCGTTACCTCGCCCAGGGCCATGGCCTGTACTATAAGTGTAGACGCCTGGGAGCCGCTGTTTCCCCCACAGGATATAATCAACGGAATAAACAAGGCCAGCACTGTAGCTTTATGGATCTGTTCTTCAAAAAAGCCGATAGCTGTGGCTGTAAACATTTCGCCGACCATGAGCACAGCAAGCCACCCTACCCTCTTTTTTACCAGCTCAAAAATAGTAGTATCCAAATAGGGCTCATCCAGGGCTTCCGTACCACCTATTTTCTGGATATCTTCCGTATACTCCTCCTTAGCCACCCAGAGAATATCATCTATTGTCACAATACCCAGCAATACATTATCATGATCCGTTACGGGCAAAGCCACCCTGTTGTTCATCCGGAATACCTCTATAGCTTCTTCCTGCGGATCATAGGCATTTAAGGAAATCAGTCTTTCGTCTGTAAGTTCGCTCACGAGGGTTTCCGGAGAAGCTAAGAGTACTTTACGTATACGCAGGTCATCGAGCAGTACACCTTTATCATCGATTACATATATCACATCAATTGTTTCCGAATTGACACCGTATCTCCTGATATGTTCCATCACCCTCGCTACATTCCAGTGTTTTTTTACGGCTATATAGTCAGGGGTCATCAACCGTCCTACACTATCTTCCTTATAACCCAGGAGCGCCAGAGCCTCCTTTCTGTCTTCTGCCGGCAGCAGAATAATGAGCTTCTTCACTACATCACCGTGAAGCTCACTGAAGAAAGAAGTACGGTCATCAGGCGGAAGCTCATTAATGATTTCTTTAATTTTTGCACCTGACAGCTTTTTAATTATCCGCTCCTGGACAGGGAAGTCCAAAATCCGGAACACATGTACAGATCTGTTAATCGGCAGCAACTCCATGAACTTCGGGCCATACTCGGGAAGTTCATCGATCAATTGCTTCACCTCTGAAATATTTAATTCTTCCAGCAGAGCATGAAGTGCACCTTCATCCTGATGCTCTATCAACATCTCTGTTTTTTCGATCAGTGTTTCCAAATTTTCCATAATAGATGAGCAGTCTGTATTTGCCGGCGTTAATTAATTTTGCCGCAAAAGTCGTTTATTTTTTTCGGGATTTGGGGAATGCCGGATTAAATCCGGAAGTTTTTTTTGCAGTTGCAACCGCTTTTCATAAATAAAAACGATCTGTAACCCACATAACAGATATAGCATGGAAAAGCACCTTATCAGAGGGTGAAAGATTACCTGCCGGTGAGAAAAGTTGCTGGTCAGGCCCAAAGAGAATAACAATGTGAAGTGGCCGTTTGGATATCATCTCCGTTTGATCGCATGAAAGGAATGATGTATCGGAATGAGATCGGGGGAGTTTCTACACATACTCATTCTAATGACATTCAATAAGTATGGAGCGCATTTTGTAACTTGCCCCACTTTTCTAATATTAATTTAATGGATAAACTCAATATTCTTCAGCAGAAAATAGAACAGGCTCATGCAGGTGGCGGGCAAAAACGGGTTGACAGTCAGCATAGCAAAGGAAAGCTCACTGCCCGTGAACGCATAACATTACTTTTGGATGAAGATTCCTTTGAGGAGATCGGTATGCTGGTCACACACAGGGCACGTGATTTCGGGATGGAGAAGGAGCAGTACCCGGGAGATGGCGTTGTGACCGGCTATGGCCTGGTTAACGGCCGCCTGGTTTATGTTTTCTCCCAGGACTTTACGGTTTTCGGGGGAAGTCTTTCCGAAACACATGCGGAGAAGATCTGTAAGATAATGGATCTGGCCATGCAAAACGGCGCGCCGGTTATCGGTCTTAACGATAGCGGGGGGGCACGTATACAGGAAGGTGTTGTTTCGCTGGGTGGTTATGCCGATATATTTTACCGCAATGTAAAAGCGAGTGGCGTTATCCCGCAGCTCAGCGCCATTATGGGGCCTTGTGCCGGGGGTGCTGTATATTCTCCTGCCATTACCGACTTTATCTTAATGGTGGAAAATACATCTTACATGTTTGTGACCGGGCCCAATGTGGTCAAAACGGTAACACATGAAAATGTGACCAGCGAGGAATTGGGCGGGGCGCAAACACATGCTCAAAAGTCAGGTGTCACTCACTTTGCACTTGAAAATGAGGTAGCTTGTATAGCGCATATCAAACAGCTGTTAAGCTATATGCCCCAAAACTGCGAAGAGGATGCCCCGGTATATCCTTACGAACCGGGTAATGAAATCCGGCCAAAGCTAAACGGGATCATCCCTGAGAACCCCAATCAACCTTACGATATCAAGGAAGTAATACAGGAACTGGCAGATATGGAAAGTTTCCTGGAGGTCCATAAAGATTATGCTGAAAATATAGTTGTAGGTTTTGCACGTATGACCGGCAGAAGCATTGGTGTTGTAGCTAACCAACCTGCAAGCATGGCTGGCGTGCTGGATATCAATTCTTCCAAAAAAGCAGCACGCTTCGTGCGTTTCTGCGATGCGTTCAATATACCGCTTCTGGTATTGGTTGACGTACCAGGCTTTTTACCGGGCACAGACCAGGAGTGGAACGGTATTATTACTAACGGGGCAAAGCTGCTGTTTGCCCTGAGTGAAGCAACGGTTCCCAAAATAACCGTCATTACCCGTAAGGCTTATGGTGGCGCTTATGACGTAATGAATTCGAAACACATTGGCGCCGATCTTAACTACGCCTGGCCTACTGCTGAAATTGCGGTTATGGGTGCTAAGGGTGCCGCTGAAATTATTTTTAAAAAAGAAATTGCAGAAGCGACCGACCCGGAGGCAAAGCTAAAAGAAAAAGAAGCAGAATACCTGGAAAAATTTGCCAATCCTTATGGCGCTGCGGCACGCGGCTTTATTGATGAAGTTATTGTTCCTGAGACGACAAGAGAAAAATTGATCCGGGGATTTAAAATGCTGGAAAATAAAGTGGATCGCATGCCGAGGAAAAAGCATGATAATATTCCTTTGTAAGGGTGTGTATTTATAGTTTTCGGGAGATATGGGAACTCGGAGAGGGGGACATTTGGCTGTGAAAGCGCGTTGTACTGAGAGGTATATATATGTCCCCCGGAGCATAGCATTTGTGATTATCAATAAAAGCTATTCAGATAGGGATACCGTTGTTCGTAGAGTTGCTTTACTTTTTCCAGTATAGTTTCACGCAGCGTGTCAATATTGGAGCGTTGTGTAGCAGAAATAAATATGGCATTGCCGTGCGTCAGGTTATCCCAGCGGCGATGCAATTGTTTCAGTATATCCTGCTTTACATTTTCTTCGAGCCACTCATCAAAGTTCCGTTCAGCATACAGATCCATTTTATTGAAAATCATTAACGTGGGCTTGTCGAAAGCGCCCAGCTCCTGCAACGTACTGTTCACTACCCCAATCTGGTCTTCGTAGCCCGGATGTGAAATATCTACTACATGTAACAATATGTCGGCTTCCCGCACTTCATCGAGGGTGGACTTAAAACTTTCCACCAGGTGATGCGGCAACTTACGGATAAAGCCTACCGTATCGCTCAATAAAAAGGGTGTACGTTCAAATACCACTTTCCGGGTTGTGGTATCTAAAGTGGCAAAAAGCTTATTCTCCGCAAAAACTTCCGACTTGCTCAGCAATTGCATAAGGGTGCTTTTACCGACATTGGTATATCCTACAAGCGCTACACGGATAAAAGTACCCCGCTCTTTTCGTTGGGTTATAGCCTGCTTATCTATCTCCGACAACCTCTTTCTGAGCAAGGCTATTTTATCTTTTACGATACGGCGGTCGGTTTCAATTTCCGTTTCACCCGGGCCACGTGATCCGATGCCCCCACCCTGCCGCTCCAGGTGTTTCCACATGCCCCTGAGCCGGGGCAGGATGTATTGATACTGAGCCAGCTCTACCTGTGTCTTAGCCTGTGCGGTTTTAGCCCGTCGCGCAAAAATATCCAGAATAAGATCGGAGCGGTCTATGGTTTTTACCCCCAGCGCTTTTTCTATATTGCTGATCTGCGATCCGGTCAGTTCATCATCAAAAACAACTAAGGTAATACCCTGCCTGATGATGTATTGTCTGATCTCCTCTAACTTTCCCTTACCCACAAAAGTCCGGCTATCGGGATGCGGCAATTTCTGAAAAAAGTATTTCATTGCCCTTGCTCCGGCTGTTTCTGCCAGGAAAGCCAGCTCATCTAAATACTCTATTACCTGGGCCTCCGTATTATCCTTTTGAATAAGCCCTATCAGTACCGCTTTTTCCTCTTCCTTTATTATATTTTTATTTTCAATCATTCCGTAAGTGTAATTATAAGTGATAAGTGATGGGTGATAAGTGTCTGGTATATTGTAAACATCTAATAGTAATGAATTTGTTGTTGAAATTTTGACTTTTTACCCTGTGAGATACTATTTATCTGACAGGCTGAACTTTTAAATTTTGACTTAGTATAATAGTCAAAATAACTTCCTCACTTGTACTGAGCTGTGTCGAGGTAAGTACCGTCATGCCGCCCCCTTCGACTATGCTCAGGGTAGACTTTGTGAAGGCATCTCCCAGGCCTGGAAACGTGGAAGTTATTTCGACACAGTTGCTTAATCCAGGTAGGTTTGCATCCAAACCTCGGTGGTGACCAATTGCCAGATCTTGGCGAGGTCAAAAAAGGTATGGGCGTTTTGCTGCCATTTAGAAATAGTATGGTTATTAAAAATATCTCTTTTTTTCAGTCGATTCAATTGCTTGTCCATATAGCTTTTCATTGCACCATTGTTTTTCCACCACTCTTCTACAGGCAGGTTAAAACCTTTCTTAGGCATTTTCAGGTTATCCGGTTCGATATACCGTGCTGCGGCAGTTCTTAACAGGGGCTTATTGATATGTCCGTTATATCGTATATCAAAAGGAAGACCGGCCACCCACTCTATAAGGGTATGATCCAGATAAGGATAACGCATTTCCAGTCCGAATTTCATAGAACTGAGATCATCCCGAAAAACATGGTGTCCCGATACCGAAAACCGAAGGTCATAATAAAACAAGGCTTCATATTCATTACGGAAACGGGGTTGTTCATCCGGGTATTGCAGACCTCGTAATGTTTCGTCTACCAGCATCGCGTATTCCGGAAGCAAGAGTGACTTTATTTCATACGGCCTCATAGAGGTACGGCTTTGGGCATAATATTGCATCGCGTTCCGTATGCCCAGGTAGTTTTTCAACTTAGCCCTATAACCTTCTTTACCAGGAATAAGGTGGCTCAGAAAAGACCATTTTCTTCTTTTCTTCCATGACTCTATACCCAATATATGCGCATAGCCGCCGAAAAGCTCATCTGCCCCATTGCCCGACAGGACTACTTTAAAGCCATTCGCAGCAATGAACCAGGAAGCATTCAGGTTTACTTCCGGCCCGGTATAAGGCTCTTCAAATATTCGCAGGCCGGTATCCAGCAATACTACATGCTCTTCGTTTTCCAGGATATGAATATGCTGTTGTATACCTAATTTATCTGCCATAAGTTTAGCCTGAGGTAACTCATCGGTACCATTTCCTGTACCATCGTAGCCCATAGAGTAGCAATGCAGACCACTTGTCAGGTCGCTGGCAATAGCTGTGACTGTTGTAGAGTCAATACCTCCGCTCATCATAGTGATAAGGGGAACATCTGCATACAATTGTGCGGATATTATTTTGTTCAGGCGATGTGTCAGCTCCTCACCTGCTTCCTCCAAGGTTATTCGTTCTCCTGTTTTACCTAAAGGTATCTTCCAGTACTCAAAGCTATTCATGGCGCAAGTGTTCATATCTATTTCCATCCAGGTAGCCGGCATTAAGGAAAAAATATCCCGGAAACAGGTTGCCGGAGGCGGCGTACTTTGCAAATAATAGTTCCCGATCTGTCCCGGCATATGCAATGCAGCGGGCACATCTTCAACGCACAGCAACGCTTTAATTTCCGAAGCCCATGTGATACCGTCATCCGCAATATGGTAAAATAAAGGCTTTATGCCCATCCGGTCGCGCACCATCCATAGTTTCTGCTTATGCAGATCTGCTATAACAAAAGCAAACATACCGTTCAGCCGGTTCACAATATCTTTTCCCCAGCACATATACCCTTTCTGGATCACCTCCGTATCTGTACTGCTTCTGAAAGTATAACCTTTGTCCTGCAATTCTTTCCGGATCTCCGAAAAGTTATAGATCGCTCCGTTAAATGTAACAGCCACTTTCTTATCTTCCGACAACATAGGCTGGTGGCCTGCTGCCGAAAGATCAATGATGGAAAGCCTGCGGAAGCCCATCCCGATACGCAGCTGTATATCACCGGTCAGTCGCGACATGTTCTGCTGTATTTCAGGAAGAGAATCTTCGCCGGAATAGCTCTGCCCTTTGCCCTGCTCTATGCAGAAATATCCTTCATCATCCGGGCCGCGGTGCCGGATAGCCTGGTTCATCCGCAACAAGTTACTTGCCGGAAGACTATTTTCTTTCCTGATAAATCCGCAAATTCCACACATATTTTTGCAGTTGATGCACAACCGGACCAGGCTGTGATGCGCAAAGTTACTATAGTTGTGTTCGGGTAAGTATATTCGACTGATTATTTTTTCCGAAATATTACTTCCGGGAGCAACCTTATTCTTAAATATCCTCCACCCAGCATGCCTTATTCCTTTTTCACTTCCACCACCTGCTTATTATACTCATAACGTAAGCTGACCAATGCTGCCGCTGCTATCACAACACCGGAAAGGGTAACACGTAACAGATATGAATATGGAGTAAAAATCCAATGTAAAGTAAGGGCAAGCGCTCCGAAAATCAACAGTTTAAGTAACCAGGAAGACCAGGGTATAAACGCCCACATACTAACGTTCATTGCTTTACCGGAATAATACAAGTAAAAAAGGCATTGTCCGTACGTGCTCAACACAAAGCTTAATGCTACCCCCGGCAATCCGAAAAGACGGTACAAGGGATACATCAGCGCACAAGCCAGCACCAGATCCATAGCCGCACCGAAATTAATGATACGTCCTTTCTGACAGTGCTGTAAAACCGCTACAAAATCAAATGACCGGACAGGGATAACCAGTATGGCGCATAAAAATACCGGTACAGACGCCAGGTATTGCTCGGAAAACATTAATACGATCAACTCTTTCGCAAAGACAAATAAAAAACAGAAAACAGGGAAGGCAACAGAGGACAACAGCCCGGAAGAGTAATGAAGAAGCTTCAGCTTATGAGATGTGCTTTCCGCATCGGTTATGGTATTCATCTGCATGAGCAAAGCGCTGCTGACAGCTCCAAACACAAGTGGCAGAAACGGGATAGCCACACTACCGTTAAAGTAAACCGCCGATAAGGCTGCGCTGACCACGAAAGTAAGCACGTATTTATCAATCCATTGAAAAAGGACGGAATACAAGTTAAAAAAGCT
Source organism: Taibaiella helva (assembly GCA_040392805.1). Classification (GTDB taxonomy): domain Bacteria; phylum Bacteroidota; class Bacteroidia; order Chitinophagales; family Chitinophagaceae; genus Taibaiella; species Taibaiella helvus_B. The sequence continues at coordinate 5,134 of JBEBVI010000070.1, read as the reverse complement.
CAGGTGCATCCAGAGCGAGCGAATCCGTTTTAATTCTGTACGAGGCATAACATTGCCCGCAGGCAAACGGAAAAAAGAGATAACAGGCGGCAGGACGATCACTAATTTAAGTAAGGCCAGCGGTAAAAGCCAGGCTAAAAGATGCGGCAAAACAAAACCGGCGTCAGCCTGGAAAATATGTATCCCGACAAAGACTACGGAATAAATAATACTGACCGGCAAAAGCAACCGGTACTTGCGTAGAACCATCAACAAGGATTCCAACAGTATATTCAAAATATAAATGATAAAAAAACCGAAGGAAATAAGAAAAGACATCAGCGCCCTGTCTTCCTGCAACCATGCAAACAGTAAAGCAAAACCAACCAGGAACGCTGCATAAAACAGGTAGTATCTTTTCCTTATACAACCGGCCAGGTAACGAAGCGTATCAGGCGGATAAGTGAAGATAAACAGTGAAAAACCCAGGCCGGCAATGCCGGAAGTAAGTGACAGCCGTGTCCAGAAGTTAAGATAAGTTCCGTTTTGCTCCCGGGCAAGGTTATGGGAAAAATAATACATGACCCATAACGTGGCCAGATTAGCAAAGAACCTGACCAGGAAGATCAGGATGGAATTGCTGTATAAGCTCTTATTTTTCTTTTGATCCGGCAAACGATATACAACTTTCTTTATTGAGATACTTAATGATCTTAGCCGGATTACCTGCAATAACACAATACCCCTCTTCAAAACTTTTGGTCACTACCGCACCGGCTCCAACAATCGTAAAGTCGCCCAGCTTTACTTCCGGTAATATGGTAACATGAGCACCCAGCCAGCAGAACTTACCGATCTTTACAGGACCGGCACGTTCGGGCAAACTATTGTCGATATAGTTATGGTTATCGGATATGATACTTACATTCGGGCCGATATTGGTATAATCTCCTACTTCCACACCGTTATAGGCGCTGATGTAGACGCCGGGTGAGTCGCCGGGGTAAGTATGTAAGCCGGCTTTCAGTCTTTCGGGGCAGCGTACAGTACTGGTATGGTGCACCGCCCAGGCCACACCTGCATTCTGCCGGAGTATCCTCCTGAAAATAAGATCAATCATGTAAAAACTGATACTCATGTCAGATCGCATACCGAAAATAGTCCTGATAAACCGCTTCATAAAACAGATCACTGTGTAAGGTCAAAAGTCAAAATAGGAAATAATCGAAAAAGATAGCTTTACGCATGGTAACAAAATATGCCCGACCTGACTGTAACAATGGTTTTGCCCTTTCTATTTATTTACCGCCCTGTTCTGCTTTTAATACGGAAAAACCACCGCAGGCCTCAGCTCCTCCTTTTATTTTTTGCCGGAGCACAACAATATACTGACCGGTATAAGGAGCCACAAAGCTCTCAGAAATACGGTTATCCGACTCCCCTTTAGGTTTAACTTTCCGGTTGATGAGCTTTTTCTTATCCCGGTCTATCAATGTAAATGTATATTCCTTAAATTCTTTTTGCCCTATAAAATTCAATTGATACATCTGCCCTGCTTCCATCTTAAGTGAAAAGGGCACATAAGCGCCTGACGGCATATTAACCGTATGAAACTGCATCAGCGAAAAACCTCTGTTTTCCAATTCTTTATCCAGCATAACCAGTTCCGTATGAACCAGCTTATCGGTACAGGCTGAAATATTTTGCTGAGGCTGTGCATAAGCACTGCTTATCATTAAACATGCCCCTACGGTAAAAGCGTATATCATTTTAGTTGAAGCCATAAATACATTTTAATGACTGCGAAAATACTCTTTAAATGGCAGTATTGGGTAAGTCAGAAATTAAAAAGTCAAAATTAAGAATATCACTATATCTAACCACTATCTTTATTTTCACCAATAACCTACTACCTCCGCGCCCATCACCTCTTACCCTTTGCGTGAGACCCCACAATAAATCGTTGCGCCCATTGCCCTTCTTAGCGTCTTTGTGTGAAATATCTGTTGCGAGAAACCAACCACCTTTAGTACAAAATTCTACCTTTGTCCCATGGCCGGTATCTATATACATATTCCTTTTTGCAAACAGGCATGCAATTATTGCAATTTTCATTTTTCCACCTCGCTAAGGTTAAAAGAAGATTTGATGAATGCCCTTATACAGGAAATAGCCTTACGTCATAATTACTTAGAAGGACAACCGATAGAAACTATTTACTGGGGTGGAGGCACTCCTTCGTTACTACCTACCGAAGATATCATGCGCCTATGGGACACTATAGAGCGACATTTTAACCTCGCCGGATTAAAAGAAATAACCCTCGAAGCCAACCCCGACGATTTAAGCCAGCAATACCTGAAAGCACTCCGCCATACTCCCGTCAACCGGCTAAGCATAGGTATCCAGTCGTTTCACGATGCTGACCTTATTTATATGAACCGGGCACATAATGCCGGAGAAGCAGACTATGCTATTAAAGCCGCGCAGGATCACGGCTTTGAACAAATCAGCATCGACCTGATATATGGTACTCCAACACTGAACAACGAGCAATGGCAAAATAATCTACACCAGGCAGTTCAACTGCAGGTGCCCCATATTTCCTCGTATGCGCTTACTATCGAGCCCAAAACGGCATTAGCTCATGCCATACGGAAAGGAACCACAAAAGAACCGGAACAGGATACGATCGCAATGCAATTCCATATACTTACGGATACTCTTCAGGCCGCAGGATTCGATCATTATGAAATATCCAATTTTGCTTTACCAGGTCAGTATGCGTTACATAATACCAATTACTGGAAGAATAAAACTTACCTGGGCATAGGGCCTTCGGCACACTCCTTCAACGGCACGAGCAGGCAATGGAATATTGCCCATAATCCGCAGTACATAAAAAGTATATTAACAGATAAAAAAATACCTGCCGAAGTGGAGTATCTCTCCTTCAGCAATCGCTTCAATGAATACCTGATGACCTCGCTACGCACTATGTGGGGAACGGATTTAGCTTATGTGGAAAAGGAATTCGGGCGGGACAGAAGCCGGAAATTGCTGGAAGATAGTTTGGTATTCCGCGAAAGGGAATGGATACTGTTAAAGGAAGAAACACTGGTGCTCACTGAAAAAGGAAAATTATTTGCAGATGGTATTGCGGCAGAACTTTTTATTGATGAGCTCTTGTAAGATGACAGCCGGAATTGCAAACAGGCTCGCAAATTAAATATTGTATTAATCCGTGTACACGGCAATGATGAAGAATGCTTCATAACCGGCGGTCGTCGGGAAACGAAACGGTCGTCATTTCTTTATGGAATCGTGTCAAAATAACTTCCCGATTTAAAAATCTGGATTCGAAATATATTTCTTGGCGCCATGTCGACCGCAGCGCCAGCGGAGTGGAGACATCTCTTCATTTACTGTGGGAGAAGCGTTCCTATACTTGGGAGATACCTCCACTACACAAAAGAGACTCCACTCCGTTTCGTGTCTTTTGTTCCGGTCGGTATGACGGCAATTACTTCGACGCAGCTCAGTACAGGCACTTCGACACAGCTCAGTACAGGTCGGGAAGTTATTTCGTCGACATTACTATTCAGTCTTATAGTAAACTTTTAATTTTATCTTATCATCAACGAATGTTGGTAGGTATTCTTCTGATAATCTGTTGCACGAATAAAGTAGTAACCAGGTTCCAGGCCTTTCAATGAGCAAAAAATCGTACCTCCTCCTGGCATAGCTATTTGTTTTTCGACCCTTATTCTACCCATAATATCATAAATGGTAATTTTGTTCGGTATGATATGATTACTAAACTGCAAAAGAATAAATTCTCTTGCCGGATTGGGATAGACCTTCATATTGCCTTGCTGCTCTTTTTGCACTTGCGCAATATCTACAGGATCAGAATAATCACCGCTACCATTAGTCTCCGGGCCGATAGTGATGTACCGGTCAAACTCCGGGTTAATGATGGTGGTTGTACTTTGCCCGGTATCAGGCCAATATACGCTCACAGAATCTATAAGTGTGTTTTCACCTAAGCCGAACAGTAAAGCAAAGGGCTGCTGTCCGGAGCCATTGCCCCGGCCGGCATATACCTCCCGTATACGTTGCACACCGTTTACCCAAAGATAAATCCGCGCTCCTATGCTGCTTTTGTTTACGCCCCCCGGGGCCTGCAGTTTAACGCCAATCCAGTGGTTATCCTGTCCTTTTTTATTTTCTATTATATTTAAGGTTCGGGGTTGTCCGTTCCTGCAAAAAAGAATATCATCATCACCATCTAAGTCATAATCGAATACTTCCGTCAGGTGCAGGTCTTTGGTGGTATCGTTGATGAGCTGTAATGCAGGTGTGATATCCTTAAAAGTATAGTCGGGCTGCTGATGGAAAATGTATATACGATCGGTAGCGGGCATATATTGTCCCTGCATCATTACTATATCTTCCAGCCCATCGTTATCTAAGTCAAACCAGGATGCATCATACTCTCCTAAATGGGTAGAACGGGGTGTGGCTCTTGGGGTAAGATCCCTGTTGGGGCTAAGCCGGTATCCATTGGCCGCCCCTTCATTAACAAATATAGTGGAACGTCCTTCGCTGGCGTCGATCCCGCCATGTACCAGGCTAAAGAAGAAGTCCATATCTCCGTCATTATCGAAATCGGCAGGTACACTGCTCCACATACATAGGTTTTGCCCATTATCGCCCTGCATATAGTGGGCATTGTAGTTTACTACTGAAGCTACATTAGTGAAAGTGCCATCTTTGTTATTTTTCCAGAGTTGTCCCCCCGTCCGGCAATAAGGAGCAGTGGCTATATCCGGCCAGCCATCATTGTTCCAATCCACTACGCCACATCCGTACATGGGCTCGCTTTGGGTGATACCGGCTTGCTGACTGACATTTGTGAAGGTGCCGTCTCCGTTACCTTTCATGAGTATACCATGGGTCGTTATATCCCTGTCATAATCTTTGAACCACTGGGCGATAAAGAGATCTATGTTACCATCTTTATCATAGTCGAGGAAGCTGAACCCCATCGTATTGACCAGACCCAGTTCATGTAGTCCGTTATTGGGTACCAGGGTAAAGTTGCCCATGCCATCGCCGAGCATCACTTCACAGCGGTCGCCGTAATCAATGT
>JBEBVI010000069.1:0-14156 GCA_040392805.1 Taibaiella helva | reverse complement strand
TTACATGACATTAAGGGGAATGATATTATTTTTTGACCATCAGCAAACTTTTTCTCCTGTATTTTTCCGTAACTTTCCGGCTTTCAAATTTATTCTACATGGCTCCATTTTTCATCTTATCGGGCATCTTAGTTCTGTTAATCCTTTTAAGCTTTGTTACGGTACAGCAAGGTACCGTAGCGGTCATTACCATATTCGGGAAATACAGGCGTATTCTGCGCCCGGGCTTGAGTATGCGTATTCCGCTGATAGAACGTATTTTCAGGCGCATATCTATCCAAAACCGCTCCATAGAGCTTAAGTTTCAGGCCATCACCCAGGACCAAGCCAATGTCAACTTTTCTGCGATGCTTCTATACGCAGTATTTAACCAGGATTCATCTACGATACAGAATGTGGCTTTTAAGTTTATGGATGAACGCAGCCTGATGCAGGCGCTGGTACGTTCCGTAGAAGGATCGGTTAGGGCATTTGTAGCCACGAAAAAACAGGCGGAAATACTGAGTCTCCGCGGAGAGATCATCCTGCACGTTAAAGAGCAATTAGACAAAGTGCTGGAAGACTGGGGTTATCACCTTATTGACCTGCAGATCAATGATATTACTTTTGATGAAGTGATTATGCGCTCTATGGCACAGGTAGTATCCTCAAACAATCTTAAAGCAGCGGCAGAGAATGAAGGGCAGGCATTGCTGATCACGAAAACGAAAGCCGCCGAAGCAGATGGAAATGCCATTAAGATCCAGGCTGAAGCCGAAAGACAGGCAGCACAGCTAAGGGGACAAGGCGTAGCGCTCTTTCGTGAAGAGGTAGCCAAAGGTATGGCGCAAGCTGCTAAAGAAATGGCCCATGCTAATTTAGATGCTTCATTTATTCTCTTTTCTATGTGGACAGACGCCATCAAGCATTTTGCAGAGAACGGAAAAGGCAACACCATTTTCCTGGACGGCAGCAACGAAGGTATGCAACGTACGATCCGGGAGCTGATGAGCGTTGCGCAAACGGCTAAGATAACCACTGATAAAGGCCGGTAAGGCCAGGCAATGTACCGGCAAAATGGCAATAAAAAAGCGGGAACGATAAAAAAGATCTTCTTAGTATGACCGTCAAAATAACTTACCCGCTTGTACTGAGCTGCGTCGAAGTAAATACCGTCATGCCGACCCCTTCGGCTGTACTCAGGGTAAACTTAGTGGAGGCATCTCCCAAGCTTTGAAACCGGGAAGTTATTTTGACGCAGTTACTTACTGATCCCGTTAATGACGTAACCTGCTCTTAACAAAAAAATATTTTTACAAATTTGGAAGCAATCCGGAATAAGCGCTACATTTGCCGGCATATCAGGATATACACATTGTACCGGTATTACCTGGCAGAATAAAAAATGAAAAACACGATCAGCCTTTACAATAATAACAGCGCCACATCAAAGATGATGTGCTGCCTTCTGGTTATTTCAACCAGACATTGTTGTATCGGATATTAAAATTCAACTGATTTTAAATAAAAAAGCTCCTCCGATACAATTTTCGGAGGAGCTTTTTTTTATAGTCCTAAAATCAATGTCATTAACTTAAGAAAATGCGAAAACAGCTCTTCGCTATTACTCATCGTCATGGCGAGGCACGAAGCCATCTCTAAGCACCCTGGATTGCTTCGCTATCGCTCGCAATGACGATGAGTGTGATAGAGATCCCTTAAGTTAATGACATTGGTACTAAAAGTATAGTCCTAAAAGAGATGAAAAAAAGCACGGAAAATCAAAGAACGAAAAATATACCTGGCAGTACACTTCTTATGACAATGTACTGTTGTATTAAGATGCATGTAAATCAATGCTGCTGTGTATAAATATAAGCATCACTTTTTTCCCAAAGGGCTTTACCACACAGCGTAAAGCCCTTTTTTTAATCTCTTTTACTACATAAAACAAGCATTATGAATACAAACAATAAATGGTTAGTGATACTTGCTTTCATAAGTATTTATGTGATCTGGGGCACTACTTTTCTGGCTATTTCTTACGGATTGAGGGGTTTACCTCCTTTTCTCCTGGCCGGCATACGCTTTTTCGTGGCAGGAGCTATATTATTAGCCTGGTTATATTCTAAAGGAGAAAAGCCGGTGACATTATCTGCATGGAGACAAAACAGCATTTCCGGCATACTTATTCTTACCGTCGGCGTTGGCGCTGTAACCTGGGCGGAGCAATATATATCTTCTACTGAAGCAGCTATAATCACTGCCTCCGAGCCTTTTTGGTTTATTCTTGCAGACAGGAGGAACTGGAAGTATTATTTTAATAATAAGCTTGCCATTATTGGTTTGCTGATAGGATTTTCAGGATTGCTCCTTTTCTTTAAAGACAGTCTTTTTGCCGCTCAGGCAGCCAGCCCGGAGTTAGAAACAATCAGGACGTCTGCATTCCTTATCCTGACATTCAGCGCCCTGGTATGGGTATTGGGTTCATTACATTCCAAAAAGAAAACGAGCGCATCCTTATTTATGAATGTAGCGCAGCAACTGATCGCCGGAGGGTCAGCCAGCCTGATCTTTGCCTCTTTCAGAGGCGAATGGCAACAGGTGCATTGGAGTGCCGTACCCTGGCAATCATGGGCAGGCCTTATATACCTGATTATATTCGGATCTGTTATTGCATACCTTTCCTTTATATGGCTGCTATCGGTAAAGCCGGCCGCTTTGGTAAGTACCCATACGTTTGTTAACCCTATAGTAGCCGTAATAGCCGGCACACTAATCGGCAATGAGATCATTACCCGCGGCCAGGCAACGGGCCTGATAATAATAGTAGCAGGAGTAATACTTACTAATATTGTACAATACAAATTATCTAAAAGAACAAAAGTAAAAATACGGAGAACCACGAGGATCCTGATCGGGGTGGGCCAGCCCTATAAGTATATCACCCAGTTTTAATAACAACATAACAGTAAACTGAATAAATTTTCACATCAGAAAGGTACTGTGGCCGAGTGGTCAGGCACGGTTCTGCAAAAGCCGATACACCGGTTCAAATCCGGTCAGTACCTCTCTTAAATATCTGCTACAATGAATAAAAACAACCCGAACAAACTTTACGTAGATGAGCATATAGTAAGGATAATTGCAGCCCAGGTCATTGTGCTTACCGCAATTACCCTGCTCACCCTGGAAAAGCTTCCGGTATTTCTGCTGGCCGCAGATTTCGCTATAAGAGCCTTTACTACCCTACCCACTCTTTTAGCCGCCGTTGCCAGGACCCTGGCTGACCTGTACAAGATAAAGCCGAAGCCTGTTTTTGCACCGCCTAAAAAATTTGCCGCCGCTTTGGGTTTCCTGCTGTCGCTCGTCCTGCTCATCCTGCTTTATCTGCATTTAACTATAGCGGTATATGTAACAGGAAGCATCCTGATCTTTTGCGCCTTATTGGAATCTGTATTTAAAATATGCCTGGGTTGTTATGTATATAATTTAATTATTGTACCCATAAGCGCGAAGATTAAAAAAACATAAGCACGTATAATAAAAACCAAATGATCCATATCAAAAATATATCAAAAACCTTCCGTCAAAAAAACGGCAATTTTAAAGCCCTTGACAATATCAGTTTAGATATCGCCGAAGGAGATATTGTCGGGATTATCGGCAGTTCCGGTGCGGGGAAAAGCACGCTGATCCGTTGCGTGAATTTATTGGAAAGGCCGGACAGCGGACAGGTTATCATAAAGGGCATAGACCTGACCCGGCTCAGTGCCCGGAGGCTGGCTGACGAACGTAAGAAAATAGGCATGATCTTTCAGCACTTTAACCTGCTCTCTTCCAAAACGGTCTTTGACAATATAGCCTTGCCGCTGCAACTGGCCAGGATAAACAAAACAGAGACGGAAAGAAGGGTGATCAGGCTTTTAGAAATTGTGGGACTTAAAAGTAAAGCAGGGGAATACCCTAAAAACCTGTCCGGCGGGCAAAAACAGCGCGTAGCTATTGCAAGAGCCCTGGCCAATGATCCATATGTGCTGCTTTGCGACGAAGCCACCAGCGCCCTGGATCCCGCTACCACACATTCCATACTGCAATTATTACAAGATATCAATCAACGCCTGAAAGTCACTATCCTGCTTATCACTCATGAAATGGAAGTGGTGAAAAGGATATGCAACCATATAGCCGTACTGGATCAGGGCAGGCTGGTAAATAAAGGGACTTTAGAGCAAATATTCAGACAAGACAAACATTCTGTTATCAAACAATTTATCAATACCAAAACTATGGCTATACCGCAGGAGCTACATGCCAATATTAAGCAGAAATACACAGAAGGTTTATTTCCTTTAGTGGAAATAGAATTAAACGGCAATATACTTTTTGACAAATTAACGTATATCATCAGCCAACATTACAAGGTACCTTATAAACTGATCAAAGCAGATATTGAGTATTTAGGCAAAGCCAATTTTGGCAAGCTGCTTGTGCACCTGCTCGGCGATGTGGAAAAGAATACCGATGTAATCTGGCATTTTGCTCGGAATAATATTAAAACCTCAATAAAAGGTTATGCATGATACAACCGTTTCGCTACTATTGAAAGGCCTGGGGGAAACTGTGTTTATGACTTTTGCATCAGGATTTCTGGGCTCACTGCTCGGTCTGCCGGCAGGCATCGCCTTATTCCTTACGAGAAAAGGACAATTGCTGCAGAATGTATACTGCTATCGCATACTTTCCGTTTTAATAAACCTGTTCCGGTCTGTTCCATTTATCATCTTAATCGTATGGTTGATCCCCTTTACCCGTGTTCTGGCCGGCACTTCTATTGGCATAAATGCAGCCTTAGTCCCTTTAAGCATCGGAGTAGCGCCGTTTATAGCCAGGATGACAGAAAACAGCTTACTGGAAATACATTATGGTCTGATAGAAGCGGCAAGGGCTCTGGGAGCAGGACCCTTGCAGATTGTCCTTAAAATATTATTACCGGAGGCATTGCCTTCTTTAGTTAATAATGCCACAATCACGCTTATTACATTGGTTGGCTATTCCGCAATGGGTGGTGCGGTGGGAGCAGGCGGATTAGGACAGATCGGGTACCAGTACGGGTATATAGGGTATGATACTTTTATTATGAATACGGTGTTGCTCTTACTTGTAGCGTTGGTGTTTGCCATTCAATATACCGGAGATAAAATTTCAAAAAAGTTCAACCATAAATAAATCAAAAAAATGAGAACCATATACTTTATTATTGCCACATCTTTTTTCATGGCAGGGGTTTCCTGCAACAACATCCCGCATAAAGACGACCCTAATTATATCAGGGTAGGCATCACTTCCGGCCCTGAAAGGGAAATAGCCGAAGCCGCCCGAAAAGAGGCTAAAGAAAAATATGATTTAGAGGTAGAATTGATCACATTTAATGATTATGTAATACCCAATGAGGCATTGCAGCAGGGAGAAATTGACGTAAACGCCTTTCAGCATGTGCCTTACCTGGAAGAGCAAACCAGGCAAAGAGGCTACAAACTGGCTGTAGCAGGCAATACCTTTGTATACCCTATTGTTGCCTATTCTAAAAAGATCAGAAATATTTCAGAGCTCAAGAATAGGAGTATGATCGCTATCCCTAACGATCCCACCAATGGAGGACGCGCCCTGCTGCTGCTGCAAAAAAACGGCCTGTTGAAATTAAAAAGTAACGTAGGGCTATTACCCAGGATAACCGACATTGTTGACAACCCCTGGCAGCTTAAAATACTGGAAATAGAAGCGCCCCAGCTACCCCGTGTCCTGGACGACAAAGAAGTGATCCTGGCTGTCATCAACAACAATTTTGCAGCGCAGGCAGGATTAAGTACAGATAACTATGGTATCCTGAAAGAAGATAAAGAATCTCCTTATGTAAATGTCATTGTAGCCAGAGCAGATAATAAGAATACGGCTAAAGTAAGAAATTTCGTAAAGGCCTATCAGTCCGAAGCAGTTGAAAAAGCCGCCATTAAAGTTTTCAAAGGCGGGGCTATAAAGGGTTGGTAGTTATACTCCTGCTGCTCAAAAGCTTTTGCGTACAGCTTCCATTATCATTACCTGCTTACAGCAGGCAGAAAGGCAAAACAGCAGTATAATATATACCAATTGCCCATTACGAATGATTTATCGGGAACAAGCCGGCCACAGACAATCACATAAATAATACATACATATATGGATAAAAAATACCGTAATTCTAATCAGCGGAAGAAGGGCAGTTTTCCGTAAAGAAGCAATTCGTGCCTGATGGCACATTTTATAAACGGGAAGCATAATTTCAATCAATTTCATACCTTCGTCTGCTTAATTTGTTATAAATGGAAGCCACAAAAATTCAATTCCCACACGTACCTTACGGCCAGACGGTTCATGGCCAGGAAGAAATAGACGCTGTTGTCGACGTTTTGAAGACCTCTACCCAGATGGGCAAAAATGTACGGGCTTTAGAAGAAACCGTAGCCCGTCTTTTCGATAAGCAGTACGGGATCGGTGTAAACTCGGGCTCTTCGGCTTTATATTTAGCTGCCGACCTGTTAAATTACGAGGAGGGGACGGAAATTATCACTCCGGCACTCACCTTCTCAACAACAGTTGCCCCTCAGGTGAAGCGCGGATGGGTCCCGGCTTTTGTGGACGTACAGGAAGGCACTTATAATATAGACGCCAACCGTGTGGAAGCGATGATCACACCGAAAACCAAAGCGATGATTATCCCTAACCTGATCGGGAACCTGCCGGACTGGAAAATACTACGCGAAATTGCCGATAAGCATAACCTGACGTTATTAGAAGATTCTGCCGATACTTTAGGAGCTGAAGTAAACGGATTACCCGTAGGCCGCTATACCGACATAAGTACTACAAGCTTTTACGGATCGCATATTGTAAACTGCGCCGGGAATGGAGGTATGCTTTGCGTAAATACCGAAGCTTATTACAACAGGGGACGCCTTTTAAGAAGCTGGGGCAGAAGCTCCTCCTTATTCGTGGAATCGGAAAAAATTGAGAACCGGTTCAATGTGGAAGTAGATGGTATCCCGTACGACGCCAAGTTCGTATTTGAAGAGCCGGGGTATAATATAGAACCTTCTGAACTGGGAGCAGCTTTCGGGCTGGTGCAGGTTAGCAAGCTATCCGATAATATTGACAAGAGGGCAGCGAATTTCAAACAGCTTACTGACTTCTTCTCTGCATATGAAGAGTTTTTTGTTTTACCGAAGCAATTACCGGGCTCCAGAACCGGCTGGCTGGCTTTTGCACTGACTATTAAGGCCAATGCTCCTTTCATTCGCAGGGATATGCAGATCTTCCTGGAAAAAAGAAATATCCAGACCAGGACGGTCTTTACAGGTAATATTCTGAGACAGCCGGGCTTTAAGAATGTGGCGCATAAAGCAGACGCAAACGGATACCCGGAAGCGGATAAGGTAATGCGCGGGGGAATACTGCTGGCCTGCCATCATGGCCTTAACCAGCTGCAGATCGACCATATTAAAGAAAGCGTCACGGAGTTTATGAAGCAATACTGATAAGAAAAGAAAGCTGGCATAAACGCCGGCTTTTTTCTTCTGCCCTGCCGGTTAAAGACTGTTTCGCAAGCGGACGTTTTTATACCGGACAATAATAAAACGATAACAAAATACTATGGAGCGTAACATAAAAGTAATTCACCATTTAGTACTAATTTTGTATCCACTTTAATGCGATATGCCTGCTGATGCACCTAAGCCGTTCAATATCTGGACCCCGTTAACCTTTTCCGTCATACTGATCATTGGAATACTGATCGGTTTTCAGCTTAACCGGTACCTGTATAAAAAACGGCCGATAACTACCGTGATCGAACGTAACGACCGTCTTGAAGAAATCATTGACATTATCGGGGCGCGTTATGTGGATTCTGTCAATACAGACTCGTTGTATGCAGATGCGATCAGCGGTATATTAAAGCATCTTGACCCTCATACCACTTATATTCCATTGCGCGACATGGCTGCGGTAACCGAAGACCTGGAGGGGAACTTTAAAGGTATAGGTATTGAATTTTTTATCCTGAAAGATACCTTAATGGTCACCTCCGTGCTGACAAACGGCCCGTCTTACGAGGCCGGGGTAAAGGCAGGCGATAAGATAGTGAAGGTGAACGACAGTAGTGTAGCCGGGGTAAATATCAGTAACGAAGACCTTATAAGCATGCTCAGGGGAGCTGAAGGCAGTAGTGTAAAGCTGGATATGTTCAGACCTTCGGAAGGCAGAATGATACAGGCCGAGGTAAAACGGGGTATCATTCCGTTGTATAGTGTGGATGCCTCTTATATGATAGATAAAGAAACAGGATATATACGTATTAACCGTTTCAGCGCCACTACCTACCGGGAATTTATGAATGCCCTGAACGGATTGCTAAAGAAAGGTATGCAAAAAATGGTACTGGACTTAAGGCAAAACCCCGGGGGATATCTTGATGCGGCAACAGCTATTGCAGATGAGCTTATCGGGGAAAGCCGGCTGCTTGTATATACCGAGGGAAGGGCCTCTTCCAGGGAGGAATATCTTTCCGGTCAGAAAGGACGCTTTGAGAATGGTCGCCTGGCTGTGCTGGTAGACGAAGGTTCGGCATCGGCAAGTGAAATACTGGCAGGCGCCGTTCAGGACTGGGACCGGGGCATTATTATAGGCAGGAGATCTTACGGGAAAGGGCTGGTACAGGAGCAATTCGAGCTGGAGGATGGCTCTGCGCTGCGACTGACCACAGCCCGTTATTATACGCCTTCTGGCAGAAGTATTCAGCGGCCATACGACATGGGGAAGGAGGAATATGCACATTCCTTTACACGGCGTTTCAAAAACGGGTCGCTTACGGAAACCTCCGATACGCTGAATGCACATGATACCTTAGTTTATTTCACTGAAAAAAAGCGCAGGCGAGTTTATGGTGGCGGAGGTATAAAGCCGGACATTATCGTACCTTACGAACGTAGTATATACGCTACGGAACTTTACGATATTATGACCTCTCCCATTTTCACCGGCACTATTTACGAATATTTCTCGCAACATAGCAAGGAGATCGCTTCGTATCATTCTTTCAGAGAATTTGATACGGCATTCAGGTTAATGCCCCAGCTGATGGAGCAACTCCGTAAAGCTTTATCTTCGGAACTATCCGACCAGATTAATAAAGTATGGCAGGATAACGAAACCCGCTCTTATCTGTATGCCCACACGAGGGCGACATTTGCCCGTATGTTGTTCCGCTCCAATGGTTATTACCAGGAAATCAATAAAAGGGATAATATTGTGCTGAAAGCGTTAAGTGTTTTAAACAGTAACGAATACTCAGCCATTATAGGCGGGTAATTCCGAAAGCCACGTTACTTTTCCTTCTGATATGGCGGCACAGTAATGGCTAACACCATTGGTCAGCATCCAGTAGGGACACTGTATCGTATTATAATATTGCAGCAATTGCCGGAGCACTGTATCATTGATTGGCACTTCCGGTTCTTTACACTCTATCAGCATCCAGGGTTGGAGATTTGTGTTGTACACAACGATATCGTAGCGTTTGCGCAGGTTATTGACTCTTATTTCCTTTTCCACCGAAATCAATCGCTCCGGGTACGCTTTTACTTTACACAGGTAGGATAGAATATTTTGTCGTACCCATTCTTCCCGGGTAAGCGCTATATACTTTTTCCGGATCCTATCCCATATCCATTGCCTTCCGTTTTCTTCTTTCACAGAAAATTCAGGGGGTGGAAAGTTAAGGGTAATCATAAAACGGTGTCAGATATAAGGTTTTTAATTTTTAACTGTGAGATATTTTTTATCTAACAGGGTAAATTCTTTACTTTTGAATTAACCTCCTGCATCCGCATCAGGTACTTTCCTAAAATATCAAATTCAATATTCACCTTATCGTCCACCTCAATGTATTGCAAATTGGTATGCATAAGTGTATAAGGTATTACGGTAACAGAGAAACAGTCTGCCCCGACATTAAATGCCGTCAGACTCACCCCATTTATACACACTGATCCTTTTTCGATTACAAGTGCGGCAAAAGAAGGAGGAAATGTAAATGTCAGCACATGACTACCTTCCCGTTCTTCCTTGGCAATACATGTAGCCACAGCATCTACATGCCCCTGCACAATATGCCCGTCAAGCCGGTCGCCTATTTTCATTGCCCGTTCCAGGTTGACCGTTCTGCTTTTCTTCCAGCCTCCTAAATTCGTTTTCTGCAGCGTTTCTTCCACGGCAGTCACCTGATAGCTGTTACCATTAACAGCCGTCACAGTAAGGCATACACCGTCATGAGCCAGCGACTGGTCTATTTTAAGCTGCCCGGCCAGGCCGGTGCATTCTATTTCGAAATCCAGATTTGTGCCTGAGGTCTGTATATCTCTTATGACACCTAAGTTTTCAATGATACCGGTAAACATGATTATCTGTTCTTTTCGGAATTGTTATCCGGACTTTTGTTATTGCCTTATTGCTGTACCCCTGTGGTGTAATATGCCTTCGGTTGAAGAAACGGAAAAATTGATCAGTAAAATACCCGTTGGGGCGGCCAAGGTATCGGTATTGAATATGATCGTACCTGTCAATGTATCGGTTTCATTACAAAAAAACTGGCCCGCCATCATTTCCGATAAAGAGTCGACCGAAGCCAGGCCATGCTTATTTGCCGTAACGTAAATAGCTGAAGGGCCACATAAACCGGTCATGGCCATATGCGTTAATACGGTATCTTCTGTAGAGGTAAACTGCAGCATTTTTGTCTGCACCTGTATAGAATCACCACCTTCTATAGATACGGAATCCGTAAATATCCAGGCACCCAGGAAAGAGTCAACAGGATAAATACATATATCATCATCCGGAATACCAGGGAATCCCCAGTTATAATTAACGGCTCTCGGGTCGTTACAGTAATGCCTGTCCAGGCGGTCGTCGATACCGGTGGTAGGAGGATCTTTATATTTGGAGCAGGATAATATTACTATAATACATCCTAAGAAAAATGCACCTATAATGTTTACCTTGTTCATGTTGTTTAAAACGTAAAAAACATAATAAAATTTTACTTACGCTACCTTTCTTCTCTTTTACTTGCTAAGGCAAGTGTGTCAAAATAACTTCCCCGTTACAAAGTTGGGGAGATATCTCCACTCCGGTTATGACGGTACTTTGCGACATCATTTTGACTATTATACTAAGGTACTTTTATTAATGCGCATCCAGCCAATTCTTACCCGTACCCGCTTCAGCAATTACCGGTACATTGTTGGGTAATTGCATGGCATTTTGCATACCTTCCAATACTATATTTTTAACCTGCTCCACCTCACTGCCCGGCACATCAAATACAAGCTCATCATGCACCTGCAAAATCATACGCGCTTTTACACCCGCATCCTTCAGTTTCTTGTCAATGCTGATCATAGCCAGCTTTATCATATCTGCCGCTGATCCCTGTATCGGCGCATTAATCGCCACACGCTCGGCAAATCCCCTTACCGTCTGGTTAGAAGAATTAATATCGGCCAGCCTGATCTTCCGGCCTTTTAAGGTTTTTACATATCCATGTTCCTTTGCGTATGCTATGGAATTGTCCATATATTCTTTTATGGCCGGATATTCTTTAAAATATTGTTCAATGATCTCTTTTGCTTCCGTACGGCTAATACCCAAACTTCCCGACAGCCCAAAAGCGGATTGTCCGTATATAATCCCGAAGTTAACCGCTTTTGCATTTCTGCGCTGCTCAAAAGTAACCTCTTCCTCCGGTACACCATATACCTTAGCTGCCGTAGCACGGTGTATATCCTTGTTTTCGCCAAATGCCTGTATCATTGCCGGGTCACCGCTTATGGAAGCCACCACCCTCAACTCTATCTGCGAATAGTCGGCAGAAAGAAGTACATGATCTTCATCGACTGCAATAAAAGCCTTTCGGATTTCCCTTCCCCGCTCGGTACGTACCGGGATATTCTGCAGGTTGGGGTTATTGCTGCTCAGGCGTCCGCTTACAACAATGGACTGGTTAAAAGAAGTATGTATCCTGCCGGTCTTACGGTTCACCATTAATGGCAGCGCATCGGCGTAAGTAGACTTCAGCTTGCTGTATTCGCGGTATACCAATATACTGTCCACTATCGGGTGTTTGCTCCGTAGTTTTTGCAAGACATCTTCTCCGGTTGCATACTGTCCTGTTTTGGTTTTCTTTGCTTTTTCATCCAGCTTCATGCGTTCAAAAAGCACTTCTCCCAGCTGTTTCGGCGATGCAAGGTTGAAGACTGTTCCCGCAAGCTCATAGACCTGCTGTTCTGCTTTTCTGATCTCAGTGCCAAGGCTTTCGGAATATTGCTTTAGAAAGTCTACATCTATACCCACCCCGGCAAATTCCATATCTGCAAGTACCGGTATCAGGGGATTCTCAATTTCATAAAAGAGATCCTGCACCCCTTCCGATACCAGCATAGGTTCAAAGACCTCCTTGAGCTGCAAGGTGACGTCTGCATCTTCTGCCGCATAATCTTTTATCTTCTCCAGCTCCACATCCCGCATATTCCCCTGCCCTTTTCCTTTTTTACCGATGAGGCTTTCAATACTTACCGGTTCGTATTTAAGGTACTTCCTGCTGAGTATGTCCATGCTTCTTTTGCCTTCCGGCTCTATGACATAATTAGCCAGCATGGTATCAAAAAGAGGGCCTTTAAGTGTATAGCCACAGTTCTTCAGGATCAGCAGATCATATTTTATGTTCTGCCCTATCCATAGTATATCTTCTTTATCAAACAGTACATGCAGGCGGGCAAGGATATCCCTTGCAGATGCTTCGCGCAGGTCGAAAGGGAGATACCAGGCTTCGCCTTTAGTCCAGGCAAAGCTCATACCCACAAGCTCGGCATTCATGGCATCCGTACTGGTGGTTTCGGTATCGAAACATATTTCTTTTTGCGTCAGTGCTGTCTCCAGGAACTGGTTAAAAGCATCTTCGGTATGCACCAGGTAGTATTGATGAGGAGTATTATGAATCGTGCTGTACTCTTCCAGGGGTATCAGTGTGACCGTAGTATTTACCTGTAACGGGGCATTTTCATTACCGAACAGCTCCATCTGGCTCCCGGATTGCTTTGCTGCTGCCGGCCTTGCGGCAAAGCCCTGTCCCAATATACGGCTGCCTAATGTCCGGAATTCCAGCTCATTGAATATGCTGTTCAACTCCTCCTCGTTCCACTCCCTTAGCTCAAAGCTTTCCTCGTGAAAATCTATCGGTACATTGGTAATGATAGTAGCCAGCTTTTTGGAGATCACCGCACTTTCTTTACCATTTCTTATTTTCTCTCCCAGGGCACCTTTGATATGATCTGCCTGCTCCAGGATATTTTCCAACGTACCGTATTCTGCCAGGAGCTTAGCAGCCGTTTTCTCACCCACACCGGGTATACCAGGTATATTATCCACGGCATCGCCCATCAGTCCCAAGATATCAATTACCTGATGTACATTTTCAATACCCCATTTTTCACACACTTCCTTTTCACCTAATATTTCAAAAGTACCTCCTTTATAGCCCGGCTTATATATAAATACATGCTCCCTAACCACCTGTCCATAGTCTTTATCCGGCGTCACCATATAAACTGTATAGCCTTTATCGGCAGCTTCCAGCGCCAGGGTACCGATAATGTCGTCGGCTTCATAACCTTCCATTTCCAGGCATGGAATATTAAAGCCTGCTATAATGCGTTTTATATCAGGAATGGCATTAAGCAGATCCTCCGGTGTTTCCTGCCTGTTGGCTTTGTAATCGGCAAAATCCGTATGCCGCTCCGTAGGGGCAAAACAATCCCATACCACAGCCATATGCGTAGGGCGTTCCTTCTGGATCAGGTCATTGAGCGTATTGGTAAAGCCGAACTGGGCATTGGTATTACGGCCGGTACTGGTCACCCGCGGGCTTCTGATCAGTGCATAATAAGCACGGTATACTAAAGCCATGGCATCCAGCAGGAATAATTTCTTTTGATTATCAGGCATATTTTCAGGATAAAAATTCAGATTAAGTGGACGAAAATACAAAGAAAATGCGCATCCGTTTTTTTTAGGAATAATGAAAGAGA
>JBEBVI010000068.1:0-14355 GCA_040392805.1 Taibaiella helva | reverse complement strand
ACCCGGTATTTCACTTCTAACCTGTTGACAGCTTCCAGGCGGTTGATATTGTTAATACTGTCGCTTAATTCCGAATAAGCCAGCTGGTACTCGTTAGCAGACTGGTATTTCTTTTTCCTGGTATAGATCTTAGCCAGGGTAGAATATATAGTGAGCCGGTCGTTAATCAGGCTCTGGTTTTCACATACGGAAAGCGCCGCCTTATAATACTGTTCGGATTTCTCAAGATGTCCCTTTTTAAAATAGGCACCACCAATACCCTGCAGCAGTGGTGAATAACCTCCGGCCGCAACGGTATCGGTATTCATGGAAAGAATAAAATAATTCAGAGCCTTATCTACACTATCCTGCAGTAAATAATTCCTTCCTATACCGTAGTAGACCTGTTGCATATATTTATTGAGCTTTAGCCGGCCATAATAATATGCCGCCTTGTTAAAATAATTTAGTGCATCGGTATATGCACCCTTATTTTGGTAGACCATGGCTATATTATTATAAAGATTGCCCAACATTTCGCGGTCATTTATCTTTGTCGCTAAGGAGATGCCTTTTTGTAAGTAGAACAGGGCTTTCTGTTGCTGGTCTAACAGCATAAAAGTGCCGCCGATATTGCTGTAAAGAGTCGTGAGAAGCGATGTGTCGGCAAACCTGTCCATATTCTTTAAGGCAAGATAATAGTATTGTATAGCCGATGGGTTATCGCCCTGGCTGGTATATAATGCCGCACGAAAATTATATAGTGAAACCAGTTGCCTGTCGTTAGGTTTAGGACCGATGAAGCAATATAAGTAAGCGCTGTCGAAGTAGGCCTTGCTTAACTTATATTCTTTTTTCTCCATAAGGGAAATGCCTATACCCAATAAGGAAGATATGATACCATTCCGGTTTTGGGTCTTCCGGCTCTGGTCTAAAGCCTCATATAATATGAAGATAGCGCTATCAGGCAACCGTTTATAAATTTTAGACGAATAGCTGATCAAACCATGAATATGGCTGCTGTCTGCCAGATCATCGGTTTTATATTCAAAAACTTCCTGTGCAAACATCACCCTGTACTTACCGGGTACAAAAAAAATAAAACAACATAAAAAACACAGCAGCTTCATGTGAACGAACAATATTTTTAACTGTTGGAGCATAGGATACAGGCAGATACAGGGTAAAAGTAAATCAAATTTGCCGGGGCAATGGTATAAAGGGGCCCCGTATGTATATACTTATTTCCTAAAATACAGGCAACCCGGTAATTCATGAAAAAACTAAGTAGTCTTACGTAATTTAATAAAGTTACGTATTCCATTATTTATCTGTGAATCAAAAAAAATATAGGTTTGCTAAGCACCGGCTTAGGTATGGTAAAGTGAAATCTTGTAATTAATAATCAATTGTATAAATTTTAAACTTTTTAGTTATGCAAAGAAGTACACTACATTTGTTTTTCTTGTTGCTGCTGGTAATGCCGGGTTATATGCTGCAGGCACAGCAATATAACGAGCGCTCCGAATTTCTGAAGGCCAACAGCGTGTGGACTTTCGGATATTATGCGGGGCTGGATTTTAACAGCGGTAGCCCTGTGGCTATAACTGATAGTTTTAACGATCATCCTAATACTCCCGGCGTACCTTTTGCTTTTAATGAGGGAGGAGCTTCTGTTGCGGATCCTGTTACCGGGAATCTGCTTTTTTACTTTGATGGTTTTTCTGTACGAAACAAAGATCACCATATTATGCCTAATGGCAAATGGCAGAATATGTTTGGTAAGGCCTATACCACTACGCAAGGCAGTGTTATAGTGCCTGTTATTGATTCTCCGGGTAAATATTATCTCTTCACATTATACGGCCCTACAGGTTATGGAAGTGTAAGTACCGGAGGCAGTACAGATAGTTCGCGCGGCTTTTTGTTTTGTTCCACAATCGATATGTCTTTAAATAACGGCCTGGGAGATGTTGTACCAGGCCAGAGAAATATTATACTCGACAGGGACAGTCTTAGCGAGAGCATGATTGCCGTCCCCGGCGATGATTGTGATGTATGGTTATTGGTACATACTTATCGCTATGCGAAATTTAAAGCTTATCATATTACCCGGAATGGCGTAGATCCCAATCCAGTTGTGTCCGAAACGGGAAAACAAATAGAATTACCGCCGACTTCGACCCTTGCGCAAAAAGCCTATTATTTAGGAGGAATGGCCGTTTCTCCTGACCGACAACGGGTGGCTATATCAAGCGGCTATCCTTATGCCGTTCTCCAGAATCCAATACCGTCAAATTGGGTAGGTGTACTATTATGCAAATTCGACCCGGTCACCGGTATTGTTTCCGATGCGTTGCAGGTGGACAAGAATCTGATTACTTATACGGTTGCATTTTCCCCTGATAACAGCAAGCTTTATGTGACAACCCTTGATCCTTCGCTTCAAAGATTTTTACGCCAGTATGATGTAAGTACATTCGATTCCGCAGCAATAGCTCAATCAAAGGTGGATGTGACCAGTCTCCCACTTAATGATCCCCTGGAGGCATATCTTAAATTGTACAACGGGAAAATTTACCTTAACGCGAATGTAGGAGCAACAGCAATAAGTGTAATTAACCAGCCTAACCTGTCCGGGGTTGCTTGTGATTTTAAGCTAAACAATATACCCCTTCTTGCCCAAACAAAAACCACTGCGGGATTGCCGAATGATGTTATTTTGCCGCTTCGTCCGGATACCTTGCACACTGTTGTGGATACGCTTATCTGCAAAGGTTGGAAAGAGGGACAGGAAGAGGGCATCACCCTGCAGGCCTGGAATGCCGGTGTCGGCTATACCTATAGCTGGGACGATGGTACTACAGATAGCATACGTAAGGTGAAAGTAGCAGGTACCTACTGGGTGAAGTATAATGATGGGTGCCGTTACGGAGTAGATACCTTTAAACTCGAGGGTGTCGAGCTGGAGCCTGAAATCAGGGTAGATGGATTTGTATTAAGCACAACAGAGTCTTATAATACATACCAGTGGCTTTTAAACGGAAATATTATACAGGGAGCAACAGACAGCACTTATACCGTTACCGAAAATGGAGATTACAGTGTTATAGTAAGTAATGAATATGGTTGCGTAGATACAACCGATGTCTATCCCGTAACCAACTCCGGAGTAAGTGATCTGAATTCTATAGCACAGGAAATAAGAATCTATCCCAACCCGGCACAGGATGTGGTGTACATACATAGCCCTGTAGCTGTAAATGTAAAAGTTACCGGGCTGGAAGGTAAAGTGCTTTTCCTGGTAGAAAATAGATCCGGATCAATCCCGGTTAATAACCTGGCCGGGGGTGTTTATTTATTCCTGGTTACAGATAAAAGCGGGAACCTGATAAAAGTTGAAAAGGTGGTGAAAACAAACTGATCGTTTTAATGGTATTAAACCGGAGGTGTTTTGTGCCCTGTTCAAAATAATGTATGGTTTTTGAATTTTGACTTTTTACGTCAGACTTAACACTAACTTTGAGCCAGACAGGAGAAAAGCGTTGTTGGTATTTGTTGCTAAGCAAATACCAACAACGTTCCTGTGTGTGAAGAGTGCCCGCAAATGAGATGAGTTTTAAAAATAATAAAACAGGAATATTCCAATGAAATTTATACGACTGTTGCTCACGGGAATATTATTTATGATAGCACTGAACATCCATGCACAATATGATAAGGTATGGATATTTGGCAGAGGGAGCGGGCTGGATTTTAATAGCGATCCACCGGTTCCTGTCCGTAGCGCTATAATGTCCGGAGAAGGTTGTGCTTCTGTTTGTGATGCGGAAGGCCGTCTTCTTTTTTATACGGAAGGCTCGTATGTATGGAACCGCAATAATGACACGATGCCCAATGGCAGGGATCTGACCGGCTTATGGCCTGCAGGAAGGTCGGCTACGGAAAGCTCGGTACAGGGTACGGTCATTGTACCTATACCCGGCAATAGCCATAAATACTATATATTTTCTCTTTCTGCATGGACTTCGGGGCCGCCTCCCGGCACTGAAGGAAAACTATATTACAGTATTGTGGACATGAACTTAAATAATGGTATGGGTGATGTAGAGCCGGCTGACAAAGGCAGGTATTTAAGCGCTACTTTTACAGAAGAGATGACGGCAGTGGCAGGCGACCACTGTAATGTCTGGCTGATTATGCACGCTAACGACGGACATATAAGAGCCTATGAGATTAATGAAAATGGTATTAATCCGACACCTGTAGAGTCTGTTTTTCCGAACCCGACTGTCGCAGGCCAATCCATTAAAATAGCCCCCAACCGGAAAAAAATTGTAGCTGTAGATGTAACATTAAGATTGGGCGACTTTAACCCGGCCACAGGACAGGTCTCTAATGTAATTACTATTCCTGATTATGTGTCCCTTGCTTATTCTGCCGAATTTTCGCCTGATAATACAAAGTTATATACTTACGATTTCCGGGCAGATGCTATTGTTCAGTTTGATATCAGCTCTAACGATCCCGCGACAATTCTTAACTCCAAAACGATCATTACGCCGGCAGGTAAGAACGGGAACCTTTACTTTAAGCTGGGACCTGATAATAAGATTTATTTCCAGGGGCAACGCTATAACACCGGCAATAATAATATCTCACTGAGCAGGATAAATCTACCCAATGCAGCAGGCACGGCGTGCCAGTATCAGCTCAATGCCATCTCGTTGCTGGATGGTACAAGCGTTAACCTCGGTCTTCCCAATGTCGTCCCGGTTATTGACAGGGATACTTTGCTGACCAGGCAATCTATATCTGCCCCGCCTTTTGCCACCGGATATTTGGTTGAGGTGATAGATGCTACCGGCTGGGGATATACCTGGAATGACGGAACAACCGGTACACAGAAGACGGTAAGCTCCGGCGGCAAATACTGGGTAGTCTACTATACCGCTCCCTGTGTTTATCATACGGATACATTCCTGGTTTCCTTTCCCTGTACACTGCCCGAAGTTGAAACCGAAGCAAGCTGCCGTAACGAGTATACGGGCAAAGCATGGGTGCACAGGAATCCCGGCGATACTGTGTCCTACCGCTATACCTGGCGGGACTCCATGCGCCACGTGCGTTCTGTTTCTGATACGTTGCAATATGTGCCGCCTGGGAGATATACCCTGCAGATTGAAACGGAACAATGCGATACGACATTGACAATTGTTATTCCGGAGGCAGACCTGCGGGTATCTTTTACCGTCGATAGTATAGTTTGTGAGGGAGAAGAAGTTGCGTTTAAAAATAATTCCGAAAACTATTTCAGCCGCTTTGTCTGGTATTTCGGTGATGGGGACAGCTCATCTCTTACAGAGCCGGTACATATATATAAGCATCCGGGAAGTTATGAAGTAATGCTGTCCGGGGCAGGGGAAGTGTGTAAGGATACTGTTTCTGAGATCATTGTTGCAGATCCCAGGCTGAGTGTTTACTTTACGAAGAACAGGGATAGTGTTTGCCTTGGAGAGCCGGTCACCTTCAGTCATAAAATGGACTCCGAAACGATTAAACACCTGAGTTGGCAAATGGGCGACAGTAATGCTTTCTTTAGTATGGATAAGCGATGGGCACACGCCTATGATCGTCCCGGAGCGGCTTATGTAAGGTTATTGGGTATATTCCGTGCCTGTCCGGAAGATGCTTTTTCCGATACGGTATTTGTTGCTAACCTGCCTGAAGTGGATTTAGGCAGGGATACCTCACTTTGTTTAAATGGCACTATGCTTACCCTGGAAAACCGCTATTCTTCTCTACGCTCACAGCGCTATCTGTGGAGCACCGGCGATACTTCTGAAACACTTCAGGTTGTTCATCCCGGAACGTATAGTCTGAAGGTAACCGATATGCAGTTGGGCTGCAGCCATACAGAAGTTGTAGTGGTGAAAAAGGACTGTTACCTTGATGTGCCGAATGTATTTACCCCCAATGGAGACGGAACCAATGATTATTTTTTCCCGAAGCCGTTATTAGCAAAAGGCATAGTCCGGTTTAGCATGAAGATCTTCAACCGGCAGGGCCAGTTGTTGTTTGAGACCTTTCGGCCGGACGGCAGGGGCTGGGACGGAAGATATAAGGGTGTCGATCAGCCGGGTGGCGTGTATGTCTATCGGATTGAAGTGGAATTGCGCGGACGACATGTCAGTGAAGCGTACACCGGGAATGTAACGCTGATCAGGTAATATTGTTTCAAAATTAGCCGGCGGTTTCCAAAAGGCATTTTATAATTTCGTTTATTTGCTGTCCTTCCTTTTTGGATATGTCAGGAGATTTGATATTCTGATCAGGTACTTCAACTTTTACCTCGGCAACATTGCTCGTCGCCATTAATCTCATATTTTCCAGGCTTATAGGCAGGGTCAGGGTATAGGTAGAAAATATAATAGCTACCCCACTGCTAACGATAGCTTTAGTCACCGGTTTTGCCGGGACTGAATTTTCAAGCTCTATGACCTGGTCGTTTCCCAGTAAGAAGAAAAATTTTGTACGTTCATCAAATACCTGATTGAACTCGCCTTCCATAGCAATGGAAGCTTTCAGGGTTGTTTTGCCGCCTTCCTGGCTAAACGTTAACAGCCATTTTACCCCACCTTTAAACAACTTAACGGAGCCGACGGAAATAGATGCTTCTCTGTATTCTTTCTTATTGAACTTGTCTGCTTGTGTTTTTACTATCTTACATTGACCGTAGCCTGCTAAGGAAAGCATGGACAGGATAATGAATAAACCCGGGGTTTTCATGAATTGTTTATATTTATGTGCGTGATGGCAAAATTACTTTTTTTAAGCGAATACTAATTGTTGTAAGCTGTTATGCGGGTGGAATATCTATCTTCCCGTATGGATTGGATACATGCAATTCGCTTATGTGGATTGCCGGGGTTATTTTATGAGCAGGGAAAGCCGTTTTATTGTGTGGAATAAGATTACTGATGGTGAGAAAAGTTGCGGGGCCGGGGTCCGCAATGACATGGGGGGTATCTTCTTAATATATCCAAATAAGAACGCTCATTAGCCTGTAAGTATTATTGACAAATAACTTTCTCTTTTCAAAACTCTGCTTCTTCCAAATTATTTTGCTTTTCCTAACGCTGCGTCACATCATGTCGACATTGGGGAAAGTTGTTTTAATATGATTACCAAGAGAAAACCTTAAAGGCATGAATTATTAGTGAATTATGCATCTCTCTTTACCCCGTTTCTCAATCTGACAAAAGATTCAGTTCTTTCGCCTTTTTCAATAAGCCGGCAACATTCCTGACATCCAACTTTTGCATGATCCTATGCCGGTGACTGTCCACTGTGCGTACGCTAAGGTATAGCTTTTGGGCAATTTCCTGGCTGGTACAGCCTTCGGAAAGCAATTTTATAATACTTACCTGCCTTTGTGAGATAATACTCTTTAATTCTCCTGTCTGTCGCTTTTTTCGAAAAACTGATTGCAACAACTGATCCTTTAATGCCGGCTCAAGAAATGTATTCCCGTAGTAAACTTCGGTTATCGCTTTTATCAGCAATTCAGTGTCTGTGGTATTCTTATACAAATATCCGCTGCACCCCTCCGCCATTATATCTTCTACATTGAAAGCGGATGCTTCCTGTGCCGATAGAATGAGTATCGGTAGGTCAGGGTATTGCCGGCGTATGGTACGTATCAGGTGTAAACCGGACAGCTTTCCCGGCATATGCAGGTCGCTTAGCAATACATCCGGTTGTTGCGTTTTTAATCCCTCCATCAGATCGAAGCCATTCGTGTAAGTTGCTATTACTTCTACAGCATCGCTGGATTGTAAAAGCGTTTTCAGGCCACTTAGGATCAATGGGTGATCATCCGTTACAGTAATTTTAATACTCATGTCCAGCTTTCTTTCAGGTTAAACTCTATATTCACAGCCGTGCCTTTGCCGGGTATACAGCCTATTTCCAACGTGCCTTCCAAAGCATCTACCCGGCTGCGAATGCTTTTCAGCCCCATGCCGGCCGCCTCTTTTATACTACCCTCCGTACAGCCCAAGCCATCATCTTCAACAGTCAGTGTTATATAGTTATCTTCGGCATTTATCTCAACTAAGATATGGTTGGCTTGTGCATGTTTTATGGCGTTTTGTACCAGCTCCTGTACAATCCGGTATAGGGATAGTTCAATACTTTTATCCTGTATACGTAAGCTGCCGAAGTGCTCAAAATAAATTTTAATGCCTGATGCCGTTTCCATTTTTTCGCAATATTCCATCAGTGCAGAAAAAAGGCCGTTTTGCATTAATTTTTCGGGCATTAAATTATGCGTTGTTTTTCTCAGCTCGCTGGTTGCCTCTTCGAGGTACTTTATGGTAGGCTCAAATACTTCTTTCTCGTTTACTTTCTGTAGCGCTCCTTTAAAATGAAGTTTTACCGCTATCAGCTGACTTACGATGCCATCATGCAGTTCGCGGGCAATACGCATGCGTTCTTTTTCTTCCCCCTCTATCTGGTCTTTAAGATGGTTGATTTCCATCTGTTGCCTGAGCAGGTCCTGTTGCTGTTTCAGGATGAAAATTTCTTTTTCCTGGCTCAGCTGTTTTTGCCGGTTCATACGCATCCTTGTGTACAGGATTATTCCCAATAGAAAAGCGCTTAACGCCAGGCTGCCTATCAATATATTTTTCTGTGTCAGTTTGTTTTTCTGCTGGCTGATCTGGAGTTGTTTTTGTGTCAGGGCTTTATCTTTTTCTGCCGCCTGGTAGCGGGCTTCCAGCGCTTTTGCATGCGCTGCATCTTTTTCGCTGAGAAAACGGCTATATGTTTCCATTACCTTCTTCTGCTCGCCGAAAGCCTTCTGCCAGGCGCCCCTCCGTGCATATAGCGAAGCCAGCCGTCCATGGCCCGCCGGTATTCTCCGGTCAAAAACGCCCCATTTTTCTGCATATGCCAGGGTATGCTCAAGTGTCTTTTCCGCAGTGCCAAAATCATTTAAAGCATACTGCATAGCAGATAGTGTAAAGTATGCTGAGATCAGTTCGCTTTTGTCGTAAGAAAGCGTATGCGCAATTCGTTCCGTTTCCTTCATGTATACCAGGGCGGAGTCTTTACGGCCTTCGGAAGCATATAATGAGCTCAATGTACTCGCTCCTCTAAGCTGGGCCTTATAATTACCGAAAACTCTTCCTAAGCGGAGCGACTGTATGGCATGCTCTTTCTTTCCGGTGAGCAAAGTCATATTGGCTATGATCGTGCAGAGGCTTTCCGTATCATTGCTGAGCAGACAAAGGTGTTCTGCTTTTTGCAGATATTGCAAGGCTTTCTCCTTGTTGCCCAAACCACCCTCCTGCAGGCCCAGCTCCGCATAGACATCTATAAGCAGAAAGGTATCTTTAATATTATGTTGTATCGCCAGCGCCATAGCGTTCTGACTATAATAAGAAGCTTTCTGATAAGCTGCTTTAGCCCGGTAGGCTTTTCCCAGGTTGTTGTGTGCGTATATAAGGTCATTAATAATAATGCTTTTGGGATCCATAGCTAATACCTCCTGACAGCAGGCAATGCATTGGTCATAATGACCATTATTGTAGTGGATACTGCTTATTCGCACCAGGGCTTTCCCTTTCCCCACAGTATAATTGCTCATCCGGGCTAACTGCAGGGCCTGGGTAAAAAGGGTAAGGGCGCTGTCCGGGTATTGGCTGTATAGCGATGATCCTTCCATTACCAGGCGCCTGATTACCGCAGTATCTGCCTGGTAATGGATAGAGGTAAGCTTATCCTGTCCTTTACAATATGTAGTAAAGGACAATGAAGGAAGCAATAATAGTATTGACCGTATAAAAAATCTGTATATAAGCACTGTCGTTTTTGTCCGCAATATTCCAAATGTATTGCAAAAATCTTGTTTGTACAAGATTTTTGCCGGTGGTGCTTTTTTATAGGGTGCAGTATTTCTACTGCATGCTGGTGGGAAAATGCAATAGTTTTACTGTTGTGAACGAGTTGCAATGCGAGTATGTTTGTGATATGATGGTCCATTGATTATTTACTTCAAAATATGTTAATTTTTTATTATGAATGGGAGATTTATTCTATTATGTTTTATTGTTTTTCATTTTGTTATACCTGAACTATGTACTGCACAGCATTTTAATTGGGTAGGATTACTTGGAGGCATATCACCGTGTAATGCACTGGATGTAACCTCTGATGGTTCGGGCAATGTAATATCGGTAGGAGATTTTTCAGGAGCAGCCGATTTTGATCCT
The DNA here is from genome assembly GCA_040392805.1 of Taibaiella helva. Taxonomy (GTDB): domain Bacteria; phylum Bacteroidota; class Bacteroidia; order Chitinophagales; family Chitinophagaceae; genus Taibaiella; species Taibaiella helvus_B. Next base: position 4,099 of record JBEBVI010000068.1, on the reverse strand, counting down.
TTCGATAAGACATATTACCTGCTTTCAGACAGAACCAGCGATGACAAGTCTAATTCATCCGATGCATTTATTTCCAAATTAGACAAATCCGGAAATTTTATCTGGGCCAGGCAGCTTGCCGGCTCGGGGAATGCTTTTGCAAAAGCGGTGGCTGCCGATGCTAAGGGCAATATTTATCTTACCGGGTCTTTTACCGGGGTAGTCGATTTAGACCCCGATTCTACCGGCACACTTAACGTGACGAGCGCCGGAACAACGAGCGATGTTTTTATTGTTAAGCTTAATGCTGCCGGCGATTTAGTATGGGGTAAAACAATTGGCGGTAAACTGGCAGACGAAGGTATCGACCTCAGCATAGACGAATGGGGGTATGTATATGTTACCGGTACCTTTAACGATACCATGGATGCAGACCCCGGCCCGGGTACAACTAACCTTGTGGCGGTTAAAAGCTCTGATATCTTTATTATGAAATTAGATGGACAAGGCAACTTAGTTTGGGCTAAAAGTGTAGGGGGTACAGGCTTAGACAAGAGCGCATCTATTGCCGCACACCGCTCGGGGTGTTATATAACGGGGCTTTTTGCGGGGGCGGTAGATTTTGACCCCGGCCCGGGAGTTACCATGCTGACAACTCTACTTGGGGATATTTTTGTTTTGAAGCTGGATACTTCCGGCGGCTTTGCCTGGGCGAGGCAGTCTAAAAATCCGGCCGGTTTTATTGGCGTGTCTTTAGTCCTTAATTCATTTTTAGATATAGACCCCTGGGGTAATGTATATGCTACCGGCTCCTATGTAGGAGCTAAAGATTTTAGCACACCTAAGAGCTCGGCTCCCGGCGCTATATCGAGCGCCTTACCTGCATACGCGGTTTTTTATGTCAAATGGACTATGGATGGCGAGCTGGCTTGGGCTAAGCAGATTATCACTAAGCCTTATACAAGTTATCATCCTATTGCTGTGGATAAAACCGGATGTATATATACCACAGGCGTTTTTTCTGATACGCTTATTGACTTAGACCCGGATGATGGCGTTTTTGAGATGACCCGACGTTATGCGTTCAACACGCAGGCATATCTTTCTAAACTCGACTCTTCCGGGAAATTTATATGGGGCGGAAATTTGGAGGTAATGGATGTAGATGGTCACTTGAGAAGTTGTGCCATTGCTGCAGATGAATATAAGAATGTCTATACCGCAGGTAACTTTGATGGCGAAGTTGATTTTGACCCGGATAGGAGCACATCTTATTTACTAACCATTCCATTTAGCAGCACTTTTATTCATAAAATGTCCTGCGGGCCGGTTGATACCGTTGTGGTTTCTACCTGTAGCGCTTATACTTTCAATGGAGAAACGTACTCTTCCAGTGGCGTATATACGCATACTTATAGCAATACCGAAGGTTGTGACAGCAATATAGTATTGAACCTTACCATTGTCCGCATTGATACGGCTATAACACAGAGCGGAGATACCCTTGTCGCAAATATGCCTGCTGCATCATACCAGTGGCTGGATTGCGATAACGGTTATGCGCCTGTCGGGGGAGCTGCAAGCCGGCAGTTTATCCCGGAAAAGAGTGGCAGTTATGCGGTTGTTGTTTCCCGCAATGGCTGTAAGGATACCTCCGGTTGTTATGCTGTTCATCAGCTACATATTCAAGATGCAGGACTGAAAAACGAACTGCTACTTTATCCCAATCCTCTTTCAGAACAGGTTGCAACCTTAACATCGCGGCAGAAGCTTAGTAAAGTGGATATTCATGTTATTAATGCTATCGGGCAAACAGTAATTAGTAAAACAAACCTGTATGGAGATTATTTCGATATTGATTTCTCCGGTCATGCCGGTGGGCTTTATATCGTTGAAGTTTGTCATGAAGGAAAAAAGGCGCAATTCAAATTGATTAAACAATAGACCTCTAACATAAATTCAATAAAAAATCTCTGACAATGAATCGAATTATAAACCGGTTAATCTTATTTGTTATTATTTTAGTAGTAAGCTCGGATGTAGCTATGGCACAGCGGGACAATGTCTGGTGCTTCGGTTATTATGCCATGCTGGATTTTAATAATGGTAGTCCCGTGTCCACAGTATATACAGCGGCTACCGGCTTACAACACTGTAACCCCGCAGCGGCAGTTTGTGATGAAGAAGGGAAATTATTGTTCTATTCCGATGGCGATACGGTGATGACGCGGCAGCACGAACCCATGCCAAATGGAAAGAGACTAATTACAGACCCATTAATACTAAATCATAAATATTTAAACAATCCTTCGTATGGGTTGGCTAACGATTGTGTCATTGTTCCGGTGCCGGGCAGTAACACGAGGTATTATATTTTTTACACTACGCATTATGATCTCCAGCCCTATCAGGGCCGCTTGTACTATAGCATAGTGGATATGGCGCTGAATAACGGATTGGGAGATGTAGATGTCAATTACAAAGGTATTCTTTTAGATTCGGCAGGGATAATCGGCAAAAATCTGATTGCGACTCCGGGTGATCGTTGTAATATATGGTTGCTTACGGTAACACCCATTGCTCCCGGTAAAAGAGCCTGCTTAAAGGCATTCGAGATTAACCGTAATGGTATAAACCCCGAACCGGTAATTACAGAGAATTTTATGGCGGGTGAGGAGATATTAGTATCGCCTGACCGTAAAAAGTTAGTCAGTGGCGCTTCTGTTACATTGTACGACTTTGATGCCTGTACGGGCAAAGTCAGCAATGGGGTTTCAATAGGAGGAAGAGCATGGGATAATGGCACGCCTACGGCTTATTCCTTTGTTCGTGTCGCTTTTTCGCCGGATAATACGAAGCTGTATGGAACAAGCAGAGCCGGTTTTTCCTTTATGGCCCAGTTTGATATAAGCTCTGGAGATTCGGCTACTATGGCCGCTTCCCGTATTATGGTCGGTGATGGGAATACAGGAGGAGGTGGTGAACTTGAATTGGGACCTGATGGTAAGATATATGTAAGTAGGCAAGCTATAAACTCGCCCGCATTATGTGGCGTAATAGAAAGCCCGAATCTTGCCGGTGCAGCCTGTAATTTTGTTAGGGATTTCCCCTTTTTTGGACCAGGTACGCGTTCTAACGACTGGACATTACATAAATCCATACCCGTCTTATTACCACAGGATACTATTGTGCATACTTTCAAGGATTCCTTGGCGCTATGTTCCGCATCTGAGGTTGTCCTCCAGGCTTCAGATACCAATGGAATGGATTATGTATGGAACGATGGCACAACAGGGCATGCCCGAACGGTTACAGAACCGGGCATTTATTGGGTACAGTATACCAATGTTTGCCCCTGCATCTCTTTTACAGATACGTTCATTATAAGTGGACTACCTTTTCCTAAACAGAACCTCGGTACTGATACACTATTCTGCAAGGGAGCGCCGGTGAATATGGTTTTGGCAGCAATATCTATTCCGGGCGCATCTGTTCTCTGGAGCACAGGCAGTACGGACAGCATTATACGGGTAACGGATACGGGGCAGTACTGGGTTACGGTGACCTATCCGCCCTGTTCGGAGTCGGATAGCGTAACAATAGGCGCACAGCATTGCACCTGCTGGTTTGGTGTGCCCAATGCCTTTACGCCTAACCAGGATGGTTGGAACGATTATTTTTTACCTGTTATTGAAAATGATTGCCCTAATATTCAGAATTATACCCTTAGTATATTTAACCGGTTCGGGCAACGCATATATAGCGCTAACCGTCCTGATGTAGGATGGAATGGTACGTTTGGGGGGAAACCATGTGAGGCGGGTACTTATTTTTACGAGTTCAGATTTAGCGGTGGAACATTGAACGAACAATATTATCAGAAAGGAGATTTTACCTTGCTCAGGTAAGTAGTTTAGGCCTCCTCCGGAGGAGCCGGGGAGGCTCTATAACGAATAAACTGACCTTCGAAATGATTATTGGTAATATAATATATCAGAAAACGATTGCCGGATTGTTCGAAAAAGATGTACCAGGTTGTTCTTCCTGTCGTACAGTTTGAACAATCATGCTTATAATCGTTCTTGTCATGCTGATACTTTCCTTCGACAAGGCTCAGGAT
>JBEBVI010000067.1:0-14495 GCA_040392805.1 Taibaiella helva | reverse complement strand
AAAATAAAATCAACTAAATTTTAAAAGTGTCATTATCCGTTAAACATTTATTAGGAATAAAAGACCTTGCTCCGGCTGATATCAACCTGATATTAAACACAGCCGAAAACTTTAAAGACGTTCTGCAACGTCCGATAAAGAAAGTGCCTACCTTAAGGGACACGACTATTGTCAACCTTTTTTATGAAAACTCTACCCGCACGCGTATTTCTTTTGAATTAGCCGAAAAAAGGCTCAGTGCAGATACCATTAATTTTACTGCGTCAGGAAGTTCCGTTTCTAAAGGGGAAACACTTATAGATACCGTTAATAATATACTGTCCATGAAAGTGGATATGGTTGTGATGCGCCATTCGGCAAGCGGAGCGCCTCATTTTCTTGCACAACATATCAATGCCAGCATCATTAATGCAGGCGATGGCATTAACGAGCATCCCACACAGGCTTTGCTCGATGCTTTCTCCATACGTGAAAAACTGGGCACGCTTAAAGGGAAAAAGATTGCTATATTCGGTGATATCTTACATTCCAGGGTAGCTTTAAGCAATATCTACCTGCTTACAAAAATGGATGCCGAAGTAATAGTTTGCGGCCCTCCTACGTTAATTCCGAAGTATATTGATAAGCTGGGTGTGAAAGTTTCGTACGATGTCAGGAAAACATTGGAATGGTGCGATGTAGCAAACGTGTTACGGATTCAATTAGAAAGGCAAAACAAACCCCTGTTCTCTACCCTCCGGGAATACGCACTGTATTATGGTATCAACAAGTCTCTTTTGGATTCCATAAATAAGGATATCATTATTATGCATCCGGGTCCCATTAATCGCGGCGTTGAGCTGAACAGTGATGTGGCAGACAGCAAAAACTCAATTATACTTGATCAGGTACAAAACGGAGTAGCCGTGAGAATGGCTGTACTGTATCTTTTAGCCGGTAAAAAAGAGGAAGCATAACTTTTAAAGTCAAAAATCCTGAATTACCGTCATGTCGACCGGACCCTTCGACAGGCTCAGGGGTGAGAATAAAATATCAGGCTTTTGAACCAGGATTTATTGTGACTATTATACTAATCAAATTCATTGCAATCAGCAAGATTTGCGATATTAAATGAAAATATTTTAAAACGGATCTGCCTGATGGAAGCTCTACAAATGGTTGACCTTAAGCGTCAATATCAAAAGATAAAACCGGAGATCGATGAAGCGATCTCAAGAGTAATAAACAGTACTTCTTTCATCAACGGGCCGGAAGTTAACCTGTTTGCTGAGGAGCTGGCCGCATATCTTAATGTAAAAAATGTGATTCCCTGCGCTAACGGGACGGATGCCTTACAGATTGCTTTAATGGCATTAGGATTGCAACCGGGAGATGAAGTCATCACCCCGTCTTTTACTTATATTGCTACGGTAGAAGTGGTTGCGCTACTCAAATTAAAACCCGTATTTGTAGACGTAGACCCTAAAACATTTACTATTGATCCACAGGCGGTCAGAGCCGCTATTACACCGGCCACCAAAGCTATTATCCCCGTGCATCTTTACGGCCAGAGCGCGGCCATGCAGGAATTGCTCGATATTTCTTCAGAATATAATATACCGCTTATCGAAGATAACGCACAGGCCATAGGCGGCAGCTATCGTTTCCCGGACGGAACAAAAAAAGCAAACGGTACCATAGGTCTTATAGGAACCACTTCTTTCTTTCCTTCTAAAAACTTAGGATGCTATGGTGATGGCGGAGCTATATTTACCGATGATGAAGAGCTGGCTGAAAAGATGAAAATGATTGCCAATCACGGGCAGAAAGTCAGGTACTACCACGAGATCGTGGGTTGCAACAGCAGGTTAGATTCTATACAAGCCGCTGTTTTAAGGGTAAAGTTAAAAGAGCTGGATCACTACTGTAATGCCCGAAGAAGTGCCGCAACGTATTATGATAAGGCCTTTGCCGGACACCCGCTGATCAAAACACCTTACCGTGCTGATTACAGTCACCATGTTTTTCACCAATATACACTGATCCTCGACAATGTGAACAGGGACGAGGTTCAGAAAAGGCTTTCAGAAAAAGGCATACCCAGTATGATTTATTATCCCGTGCCTTGCCATAAGCAGAATATGTTTAAACACTACGGGGCTGAATCTGCAGAATTAAGCATTACTGACTATTTAAATGAACGTGTCCTTTCGCTGCCGGTACATACTGAGCTCAGTGATACTGAATTGCAGTATATTTCGTCTAATTTATTGGAAATAATAGGACAGCTAAACTCTTAATATTGATCCTCAATAGAGAAGATGCAGAAATAAGGTTATTTTATCATAAAAACCAATGGCCGTCTGATCAGACGGCCATCGTAGTAATCGGGAGGTTATTTTGAGATTAGCCTTCCTGGGCCACTTCATTTTCCTGATTATCTTCTGCAGGAGCTTCAGCTTCCGGAGCTTCGGTAGCAGCAGCTTTAGCAGCGTTTTTCTCTTCTACACGACGTACAGATTCCTGAACCACGTTATGACGTTTTTCCTGTTTCTGTTTACGATGTGCTTCTTCGCGCTTAGCAACCAATTGCTCATGCTCTGCATTCCACTTTTCAAACTTGTCTTTAGCCGTTGCCTCATCAAACAAGCCGAGAGACACACCGCGTAAAAGGTGTTTCATATATAAAACGCCTTTAAAAGACAAGATACGCCTTACCGTATTGGTAGGCTGTGCGCCTTTTTGAAGCCAATCCAATGCGCGCTCGTTATTAAGGCGTATTGTGGCCGGTACTGTCAGTGGGTTATAAGTACCTAATTTTTCGATAAACTTGCCGTCACGGGGAGAGGAGCTGGTAGCAGCTACGATAAAATAGAAAGGGCGCTTTTTCGACCAGTGGAGTTGCATTCTGATTTTAACATCCATAGAAATGGAAATTGTTTTTTTTAATTAAAAAATAAAAAATTAGCAGTGCGAAATTAAATTTTTTTATTCATAAATAAAAACACGAACCGGGCAAACAGAATACTTTTTTTTACTATTAAAGTAACAGGTTGTCAATCAACCTGATATCGCCTATTGATGCTGCGATCAATACCACCATTGGTCGCGATTTATCATAATTGCTCAATAATTCAAGCGTACCGGCATCTGCTAATACAATATAATCGCAGCTAAAACCTTTTGCATGCAGCAGCTCCATACACTCTTTCTGTACCACCGGAAAGTTCCTTTCATCCTGCTTGGCCTGTACTGATACAAGACATTGATAAATGAGCCCGGCAAGGCTTCGCTGGCTTGAGGTCATCCTGCGGTTTCTTGAGCTCATGGCAAGCCCGTCCGCCTCTCTTTTCGTAGCTACCTTGTTTACGATCACTTCATGCCCCATCTGGGCGATTAGCTTCTCGATTACAATACATTGCTGAAAGTCTTTCAGTCCCAGGAAAAGATGGTCCGGATGGATGATCCGCAATAATTTATCGATAATACGTGCCACACCCTGGAAGTGGTTAGGCCTGAATTTTCCTTCTAAAACATCTTCTACGGAGCCTAAATCATATTTAGCCGGCTCTTCCCGCAGGCCCTCCGGATACATTTCCCGCTCTTCCGGGATGAACAAAATATCACAACCCGCGCCTTCCAGCACAGCAATGTCCTGATCAATAGTACGCGGATATAATTTTAAGTCTTCCGGATTATTGAATTGCGCAGGATTGACAAATATGCTGCAAACAACTACCCCGGTCTTTTTACGCGCCTCATGCACCAAAGAAAGATGGCCTTCATGCAGAGCGCCCAGAGTGGGAATAAAACCGATACTGCTTCCGGAGTGTTTTAAACGAGTCAGGTAGGATTGAATATCTTCAGAAAGTTTAAATATCAACATAGTATATATTATACAATAAACACATTAAGACACAAAGCGCCGCAGCGCTTTTAAAGCAGCGCTATATTTTATAATAATTCCGTACCTTTGCCGCCAAACCTACGTGAAAATGATGGTATTTTCCCATTTTCGGATCTTTTTTTCTGAATTTAATTACAGAAGGCAAATGTATTACGGCAGCTTAAAAATCACATGAGCTTATTACAATAAACTTTTTGCAGGTTTATTATATATTATAAACTTCTGTCCATTTCCACTTTCAAGGATACAATCAATTTTTTCATGTCTATACAAAATAAGAAACGCATCTTAATTATCACGAATGAGCTTTCACCTTATCTTGAAATATCAGATTTTGCCGATATACTAAATAAGCTATCTGTTAAGACCTTCGATTCCGGTATGGAGATCAGGATCATCATGCCTCGTTTCGGGACCATTAATGAGCGTCGCCATCGTCTTCACGAGGTGGTACGGCTTTCCGGGATCAATATTGTTGTAGATAAAGAGGATCACCCGCTGTTAATTAAAGTAGCTTCTCTCCCGAATGCCCGCCTGCAGGTATACTTTATGGACAATGAAGATTTTTTCAAAAGAAAGTTTATTTTCAGGGACGAGACAGAGCATTTTTATGATGATAATGCAGAGCGACTGATCTTCTTCTGTAAAAGTGCGCTGGAAATTGTTAAGAAATTCGGCTGGCCACCGGACGTTATTCATTGCCATGGCTGGATGACGTCGCTCATACCGTTATTTCTGAAAACAGCTTATAAGAAAGAACCGGTTTTTGTTCATTCTAAAACAGTATTTACCGCCCAGGCTCCCCAGTTTGATGAGTCGCTCGGATCGGACTTTGCAAGAATGGTACAGAACAGCGTAAGCCTTAAAGATGAGGAGCTCGCCCCATATACTAAAAGCGATAACCTGTCGTTAATTAAAGGTGCCTGTACCTATACGGACGTTATTATACAGGGGGATGAACAGCCGGAAACACAGGGCATAATCAGTAAAATCAATAAAAAGAACCAGGAAATAGTAACCCATTCACCAGACTGGATTGAGAATGTAGATCAGCTGTTTCAAATATACCAGGATCTGTCAGAAGACCAATAACAATTAAGTTTATAACTTTCAAGAAATAACCATCGTTGAAAAAACTAATCTACAACAGTTTAAAAGCCTTTACGCTATGCGCAGGCTTTTTTTCGTTAAACGCATGTAAGGAAAAAAGTATTGTTAAACCCGGCACGCTTATCCCGCCGGTAGACAATATCAATACATTTGAAGTGAAAGGCTTCGATATCAGTGTGCAAAACACCCATTTCGATTCCCTGCGTTCCAACGATTATAACTACCCCATTGTCGCTTTGGGGCAGATCAGCAACGATCTATTCTTTGGAAAGACGGTGGCAGGCGCATATATGCAGTTTGTTCCCCCGACAGAATATTTTACATTCCCCGATAATATCACCGTATTGGATTCTGCGGTGCTAGTGATGCCCTATCTGAATTTCAGCTACGGAGATACGGATCGTTCGGTAGTAGCTAACGCCCTTGCCTTAAAAGCATATGAAATAACCGACCCGGATTTTATTTACGGAGATACCAATATAGCCAACTGGTATAGTTCGAAGACATTTCAATGCGCCCCCACCCCGATCGGTGAAGCGGAGATCACTCTTCGGTCGCTTAGCGATACGGCATATTTACTCAATAACGAGAAAGTAACAGGCCTGTTACGCATGCCGCTCAGCCCGTCGTTTGGAGCATACATCATTAACTTACCGGCAAGCGACATGGTTTCCGGCACCACCTTTATTTCTAAGTTTAAAGGTATTTTTCTTGCACCCGATACGACCAAAAACAAAAACACGCTCGCTTACTTTAGTATGACAGGCGGCAGCAGCAGCAATGCATTATACCAGAATGCGATAATTGAATTTTATTATCATATAGCCAACGATACCGCACTCAAGCGAAGTGTATTCCCGTTCACGGCTTCCAATGCCTACTCCAACCACATCAAAAGGAACTATAACGGAACACCTGCACAAAGTTTTGTAAACAGTAACGACAGCAGGTATACAATGGTGATTCAAAGCTATCCCGGCTTCCGTTCACAGGTTATCATTGATCTGGATGATAAAATACCACACTCCCTGATCAATAAGGCCACACTCGAAATCACAACGATACGCACACCGGATCAAAAGCGGTTCAACCCGCCTACACAGCTTATCATTAACCGTATTAATTCTGACAATACGATCAGCCCCGTTATGGATGTATTGGATGCCACAGGAGCATCCAATACGGATTACCTGGCTTTCCTGGATGCACAGCCTAAAGTAGTGATGATCGATGGAGTAGAATATTACCGTTATAACATTAATATCCCCAGGGAAATACAAAGAACGCTCTCCTTAGGCGAAAAACAGCTAAGGCTCAGAGTAGCTACCGCCCAGGTATATCCCGGTGCGCACCGGATGATCGCTTACGGGCCAAACGCACCTGAAGATCTCAAAATCAAACTAAACGTAATATATACCAAACAAAACTAAACACACCAAATATTATGTGCGGAATAGTAGCTTATATCGGGCCAAAAGATGCCTTCCCGATCCTGATCAAGGGAATGCAAAGAATGGAATACCGGGGATATGACAGCGCCGGCGTTGTCATGCTGAATAAAGAGAACTTCAACCTGTTTAAAAAGGCTGGCAAAGTGAGTAACCTACGTGATTTTGCCAATGGTAAAAACACCTCCGGCAATTTAGGCATAGGCCATACCAGGTGGGCCACACATGGTATACCGAATGATACCAATGCCCATCCTCATCTTTCCAATTCCGGTCAGCTGGCCATTGTGCATAATGGTATTATAGAAAACTATGCCACGCTTAAAGAGCAGTTAAAGAAAAGGGGCTATATTTTCCATTCCGAAACAGATACCGAAGTCCTGGTTAACCTGATCGAGGAGATCAAAATCAAGGAAAATGTGGCTCTGGAAGATGCCGTCCGGATAGCGCTGAACGAAGTGGTAGGCGCTTACGCCATTGCGGTAATAGACCGGAGCGACAACAATACCCTTGTGGCAGCCCGTAAAGGCAGCCCGATGGTAGTGGGGATTGGAAAAGGAGAATACTTTATCGCCTCTGATGCATCACCGATAATAGAATACACCAAGAACGTCATTTATCTTGACCAACAGGAGTATGTGGTAATTACGAGGGATGGCGAAATACATGTTAAAACGTTAGGCAATATTGAGAAAACGCCTTTTATAGAAGAGCTGGAAATGGATCTGGAAGCCATTGAAAAAGGTGGCTTTGATCATTTTATGCTGAAGGAAATATACGAGCAGCCCAAAGTAATTGAAGATGCCGTAAGAGGCAGAATGAACGCCGAAGAAGGCTGGATCAAGCTGGGCGGGGTAGCTGAATACATTAACCGGATCAACCAGGCGGAAAGATTTATAATAACGGCCTGTGGGACCTCTTACCATGCCGGCTTGCTTGGTGAATATCTGATGGAAGAACTGGCAAGGGTTCCCGTAGAAGTTGAATATGCTTCCGAGTTTCGCTACCGCAACCCGATCATTACGGGCAATGATGTGGTATTTGCTATTTCTCAATCCGGTGAAACTGCCGATACGCTCGCTGCCATCCAAATTGCCAAAGAACGCCAGGCTTTGATTTATGGTATATGTAATGTGATCGGCTCATCCATCGCCCGTGCTACTCATGCTGGTTCCTATACCCATGCCGGCCCCGAGATAGGTGTAGCATCTACAAAAGCATTTTCCTCGCAAGTGGTTATCTTAACATTATTATCACTGCAGGTTGCACAACATAAAGGAGCGATATCTACATCTTACCTGAGGCAAATATTGTATGAACTGGAAGCCATACCAGGTAAGATCAAGCAAACGCTTAAATTAGACCCACAGATACAGGAGATAGCCGCCCGTTTTAAAGATGCCGGCAACTTCCTATATCTGGGTAGAGGAGTTAATTTCCCTGTTGCTCTCGAAGGTGCGTTAAAGCTCAAAGAGATCTCCTATATTCATGCCGAAGGCTATCCTGCCGCTGAAATGAAGCACGGCCCTATCGCACTTATAGATGAGCAAATGCCGGTAGTGGTATTGGCAACAAATGCCAGCGCTCACGATAAGATCGTTTCCAACATTATGGAAGTAAAGGCCCGGGACGGAAAAATCATAGCTATAGTTAATGAAGGTGATACGGAAATTGCTGAGCTGGCCGACTATACTATAGAAATTCCGATGACAGAGGAAATACTGAGTCCGCTGTTGACCGTAGTACCGCTTCAGCTTCTTTCGTATCACATTGCACTAATGCGGGGAGCCAATGTGGACCAGCCGAGGAATCTGGCCAAATCGGTAACGGTGGAGTAATATAAAATAAAAATCAATACTTTATACGGAGTGCATTTGTATATTCCGTTTCGGTATTTAAACAAAAATGACGAGGTTCAAATTATTTCTTCAAATATTTTTTGAATTCTTATCATTTAAATACTTTTTTTAATTACCTTTGCACTCCCAAATGAAATAACATGCCAAAAGTAAAAACACATTCAAGGGCTAAAAAGACTTTTAAAATAACAGGTAGCGGAAAGATTCGCCGTTTCAAAGCATTCAAAAGCCACCTTTTAACTAAAAAAGCAACCAAGCGCAAACGTCATTTACGTGGTTCTGTTTTTGTGGACAGCGCTAACCTGCCTTTGGTAAAGCGTATGCTGAATTTGCGATAATCCGGCTGTTGGGTTATAAGAAATTAAATAATCAGTTAGTATAAAATTTACAATAAATAAATTATGCCACGTTCTGTTAATGCCGTCGCATCCCGCGCAAGAAGAAAGAAGATCCTGAAGCAGGCCAAAGGTTTCTACGGCAAACGTAAAAATGTATATACCGTAGCCAAGAACGTACTTGAAAAAGGTTTAGGCTATAAATATGTAGGCCGCAAATTAAAAAAGCGCGATTATCGTACTTTATGGATCGCCCGTATCAATGCAGCGGTAAGAGAAGAAGGTATGAGCTATTCCGTATTCATGAATAAGCTGAGTACCAAAGGTATAGACCTTAACCGTAAGGTGTTGGCTGATTTAGCCATGAACGAGCCGGAAAGCTTCAAAAAGCTTGTAGCCGAAGTAAAGTAATCATAAAACAGATCACTTTATCCGGTCTTTCTGTGAGAGAACGGATGATCAGTATAAAATTGAAAAAATATTCAAATGGAAGCTATTGCGTTTATACACGAGCAATTTAACACTCAAAAGCAGGTTCCCGATTTTAAAGCCGGCGACAATGTTACCGTTAATTACAGGATCGTAGAGGGTACAAAAGAGCGTATCCAGTCGTTTAAAGGTGATGTTATAAAACGTCAGGGACAGGGAGCAACGCAAACCTTTACCGTTCGTAAAATTTCTGACGGGATCGGCGTGGAGCGTTTATTCCCACTTTTTTCACCTAATGTTGAATCCATTGTAGTGAATAAGCGTGGCCGTGTACGTCGTGCAAAACTTTACTATCAACGCGAGCGTTTTGGTAAAGCTGCCCGTATTAAAGAGAAAAAACAAATCACAGTTAAAAGCTGATTTTATTGATTTACAATGTAAAAGAGTTGCTTTTTATACGGCAACTCTTTTTGTTATATAAATATCTGTTATAAGGTTAAATGAGAGGCTGTAAACATAAATTTCACACAGAGGAACAAAGATTGCAAAGGCCACTACGTACATATTTAATATCAATCTTTGTTTCGTAGTTTTCTTTGTTCGCTTTGTGTGAAATAAGCCCGCACACATATTCCTCACAGCACTCCTTTCGGGTGGCACTTGCGACAAATGTCCAATGACGAATAAGCCGCGCTTCGACACTGTTATACTTGCTCCAGTATTGTTTTACAGTATATACCCTCACAAAACAGCAAATCCAGGATAGAGCAGTCCGGCAAAAAAACAGAACGTTCGGCAAATACCTGGTGATAAACCACACCATACCAACTATCATTACCGCCCCTATCTGGTTTATAATTCCGCAGATCTATTCTTTGTTCTCCGTAATCTTTCCGAAACACCTTTGTTTCGGCGAACTGTATCCCTAAATTCAATATATTATTAATCAACTGAACGCCGGCAAGGTTCCAATCATGCAGCAAAACATATTTGTCTCTGAACAGCGGATATACCAAATGCTCCAGATGCTCAAAATAAGGAGATCGCCGATACAGTGAAGTAATTGTTTTCCAGTGTATAGATTGCCAGTCCGTATCTGCAATACGCACTTCACCGGCAGGTATCCTCTGGTTGCGCCCGCCTTCCAATGGTACACTTTGTATTAACTTACCCTGGGGCGACGCGAGGTAATAACGGTTTCTGCAGCCATGCTTCTGATAATGCTCTGCCAGGTCGAATACCACACTTTGCTGCCTTACCGCAACAACCCACCAGCTAACCGGGGGAAAGGATAAAGAAGAACTGATCATTGTATTGAAGTCAAAATTCAAAAGTAAAAAGTCAAAACATGAACAACACAAGTGGACTCAACGGTCAGCATTAAAAAAGGATATCTATCAATTAATAATTGACAATTCTTAATTGAATAGTTTCACGCAAAGGCGCAAAGAAGTTACAACGGTGCAAAGCCAATTCCTAATTTTTAATTTTTAATTAACCATTAAGAAAACTACTCTTCCCTTGCCTCTATCCGGTCTACTTTAGTGATCCCATTTATTTTGCTTAGTTTGTTGCATAACTCATCCAGCTCTTCCCTGTCGTGCACAAATACCATGATCGTTCCTTCAAACACACCATCTTTAGAGTCTACACTTATTGATCTCATATTCATATTCAGCTCGCCTGTTATCACATTTGTTATACCCTGTATAATTCCCACATCATCAAGACCGGTAAGTTTCACGCCCGTCAGGAAAGAAATTTCTTTGTTTTTCGCCCATTTGGTTTTCACGATCCGGTGGGCGTAATTTGCCATTAATTGTGCGGCATTAGGGCAGTCCGTACGATGTATCTTTAATCCCTCTCCCGAAGTAATAAAGCCGAACACATCATCGCCCGGAATAGGCTGGCAGCACTGTGCCAGCTTGTATAAGATCTTATCCGATCGCTCTCCAAAAATGATCAGCTCTGCTCCTTTAGTGCTCACTTCCTTTTCATGACCTGTTCCCGGCTTTTTCGCTTCAGGCAGTTTATGCTGTTCCTTCTGAGGCTGAAATAATTTATCACCATTTATTGTAAAGTTCTTTAGCGGTTTCAGATCTATAGTGCCCACAGCTATGGCATAATAAAGATCTAAAGGTGTGGGGAACCTGAAGTAAGCGCAAATCTCATTCAGGTTATGAGGTGTCGGCTGTAAGCCCAGGTGATCCAGTTTCCGGTGCAGCATAGCCTTACCATCATCAGCTACCTTCCTTTTCTCTTCACGCAGGTAATACTTTATTCTTGATTTTGCCTTTGCGGTAACTACAAACTGCAACCAGTCTTCGGAAGGCTTCTGTTTTGATGAGCTGATGATCTCCACCTGGTCGCCGCTTCTTAATTCCTGGCTGATCGGTGTAAGACGGTAATTAACCTTTGCACCGATACATCTTGCTCCCAGCTCCGAGTGGATATCAAAGGCCAGGTCCAGTGCAGTCGCTCCTTTGGGCAACACACGCATATCACCTCTGGGCGTATATACATAAATTTCTTCAGTAAAAAGATCAAGCTTAAAGTCCTGTACAAAATCCAGAGTATCGGTATCCGGGTTATTCAACACTTCACCAATATGCTTTAACCAGGCATCCAGCTTACTTTCCGAATTAGCACCTTCTTTGTATTTCCAGTGTGCTGCCAGTCCTTTCTCCGCTATTTCATTCATTCTTCGGGTACGTATCTGTACCTCCACCCATCTTCCGCCAGGCCCCATAACTGTGGTATGCAATGCTTCGTAACCATTGCTCTTAGGCATACTCAGCCAGTCTCTCAAACGTTCCGGACTGGGTTGATAGTGATTAGTCACGATAGAGTATACTTTCCAGCAATCGGCCTTTTCACGCTCTTTAGGAGCGTTTAGTATAATACGAATGGCAAACAGATCGTAAACCTCGTTAAAGCTTACATGTTTGGTGCGCATTTTATTCCAGATGGAATGTATGGATTTGGGGCGACCGTAAATTTCAAAATCAAGCCCCTGGTCGGCCAGATCCTCTTTTATGGGTTTGATAAATTCATTGATATACCGGGTACGGTCTCTTTTTGTTTCTTTCAGCTTCTTTACAATATCAACATATATTTCGGGCTGTGTATACTTCAGGGCCAGATCCTCCAATTCGGTCTTGATCTCATAAAGGCCCAGACGATGGGCAAGCGGGGTAAATATATAGGTTGTTTCCGATGCGATCTTGAGCTGCTTATCCCTGCTCATACTGCTTAAGGTACGCATATTATGCAGGCGGTCTGCCAGCTTAATCAATATCACCCTCGGATCTTCTGCCAGCGTCAGTAATATTTTACGGAAATTCTCTGCCTGCATGGAAGCTGTGGCCTTGATATCAACTACATTAGAGATCTTTGTCAGTCCGTCAATAATATGGGCAAAAGAGGTTCCGAACTCGCTTGCAATATCTTCAAGCGTGACTTCCGTGTCCTCTACCACATCATGCATAAGAGCACAACAGGCCGAGGTTACACCTAAACCAATTTCTTCCACTACTATCTTTGCCACGGCGAGTGGGTGCAGTATATAGGGTTCGCCCGACTTCCTCCGCATATCTTTATGTGCATCTGCAGCCAGCTCAAAGGCCCTGCGCAAGGTTTTACGGTCTCCTTTTTTAATGCGCTCTTTTAATGCGCGTAGTAGTGCACGATATTCCCTTAGAATCAGCTTCTTTTCCTGCTCTTCATCGATCGGTTGCGTATATATAAACGGGGTAGCCATATAGTTAAGTAACAATTCTAAAGTACAAAAATAAAACGGAAACCTTTTGCGGTTTCCGTTTTATTATAAAAAGATATACAATTACAGCACCTTAGTGCTTACCTGTTAATAATGAGCTTAGCAGATTGAATAATCTTACCGTATTTATCCCTGGCCACCACCATGTAAATGCCTTGGGGTATCTCTGCCAGGTTATTAAAGCTGATTTCGGTAGACGTTCTGTCAAAAATCATTTGCTCTGTCAGCTTTCTGCCTATAAGGTTTACGATCTCCAGTTTATCTACCTCATTCCGGAGAGCAGGAGATAATCGTATGTTGATCGTAGTATTAGCCGGTATAGGATAAAGCGTAATGGTTTTATCCTGGTTGGTAATAATATTTTTTTCAACACTTTGAGCCCAAAGCTGATCCATCGGACTGCCTAAGCCAGTCAGAAAGATCAATATAAATAGTTTGTATAAAATCCTCATATAAAATCGACTGTTAATGTGACTTTAGCGATTACACCTTTTCAAGCAATACGATCACAACTGCAAAGATAATAACGGAATCGATTTTGTCACAATTTTTCTTAAAAAAAACCGTTTTGGGCAATAACTTAAATCTATACAGTTCCATCAACTGAACTGAAAACAATAATGGCAACAATTAAGTTTGCTGCCATATAAAAAATTATCGGGAATAAAAAGCCGACTACGCTATTGCCGAGATCTTTTTTACCAGCTTTGATTTAAGATTATTCGCTTTATTCTTATGAATAATATTACGCTTAGCTAATTTGTCAATCATAGAAATTACCTTAGGTAGTTGCTCTGTGGCAGCATCCTTTTCAGTAATTTTCAATATATCACGCACAGCATTACGTGTAGTTTTACCGTAATAACGATTGTGCTCACGACGCTTTCTGCTTTGACGGGTAGCTTTTTTGGTAGCTTTATGATTTGCCATTTTCTACAAAATATCTTTTTCTTTTTTTATTAAGAAGCGCAAAGGTATAAAAGATTCACTAAATAGTGAAATTTTTTTACAGATTTATGTGCGCCGAGGCTTTTTCAATTATATCTTTCTTTTCTATAAACAGATCCAGCTTGTCTTTCGGTATCCTGAAATTGTATGTATTTCCCTTTTTATATGTTGCCAGATAGTCGAAATAGTCGTAGTTCCACCTGCCGAGCTGCCTCCGGTCAATAGACAATGCTGCACAAACCACTTCCAGATCCAAAGGAGTTTTGATTCGTACCAGGGCCATCTTCTTGATCTCTTCTTCACCAAACTTTGCCAGCAAAGGGTTAGTTGGTTTGTTTTGGCTATTTAACGAAGAGGGAGTGACATTTAAAGAAGCCCAGTCGAAGTTACCGGGTAAGCCCGGAAGCAAAAAATGATTCAGGCGTTCCATTATGGTAGCGGTTGCCACAAAGGCCAATACATGATTCTGTGTTTCTTTAGGGAGATATTTCTTTATAGACCAGAAGTCGCTGTTACCGGTTTTTTTAATAGCATTTAATACCGGGCGGGGACCACTGTTATATGCAGCTACCACAAGTAACCAGTCGTCCAGCATATCATATAGGTAAGTGAGGTATTTGGCAGCAGCGTGTGTTGATTTATGCAGGTCGGTTCTGTCGTCGCGTCTGCCGTTCACTGTTAACCCCATATGCTTTGCTGTAG
>JBEBVI010000066.1:0-14539 GCA_040392805.1 Taibaiella helva | reverse complement strand
ACCTGTTATATCAGCGGAACAAGCCAATCAGCCTGAAAGAAGTACCAAGAAGCCCAACTGGTTAAGGGTGAAATTACCTACCGGTGAAGGTTACCGCCATGTGCGTGGGTTGGTAGATACACATAAATTACATACAATCTGTGAGAGTGGTAATTGTCCGAATATGGGCGAATGCTGGGGCGCCGGTACAGCTACTTTTATGATATTGGGCAATATTTGTACCCGTTCCTGTGGCTTTTGTGCCGTAGCCACCGGCCGGCCTGAACCTGTGGATTGGGATGAGCCGCAGCGTGTGGCAGAGGCTATATACCTGATGAAGGTGAAACATGCCGTTATTACTTCTGTTGACCGCGACGAATTAAAAGATGGCGGTTCTATCATCTGGGCCAATACGATTAAAGCAGTGAAAGCCTTAAACCCGGATACTACTCTGGAAACCCTGATACCGGACTTTAGAGGGCAGTGGGAAAACCTGGCGCGTATTATTGAAGTAGCGCCTGAAGTGGTATCCCATAACCTGGAGACCGTCGAACGACTGACGCGTAAGGTACGGATACAGGCAAAATATCACCGTAGCCTTGAAGTAATACGCCGCCTGAAAGAGGGTGGTGTACGAACCAAAAGTGGTATTATGCTCGGCCTTGGTGAAGAAAAAGAGGAAGTATTACAATCGTTACAGGACCTGGCCGATAACGGATGTGACGTGGTAACCTTAGGCCAGTCTGTACAGCCTACATCCAAACATTTACCTGTAGTGCGTTTTGTACATCCTGACGAGTTTGCATTCTATCGTGAAGAGGGCTATAAAATGGGACTGGATTATGTGGAAAGCGGTCCATTGGTTCGCTCTTCTTATCATAGCGAGAGACATGTTATCCCTGGCTATGGTATTAATAAATGGCGTGAGGAAAAAATGCAAACCGTTTCTTTATAAAAGAAGATGAAGCGCTTCGTTAAATCTGGTTTCCTGTTATCGTAATATTATTACTGCACATGGTCTTTGATTTTAAAAGCATATTTTTCAGGTCGTTTATTTTTTCACTTATTTATGGCGTATTATTTTATGCGCTGCAGTTCTTCTTCGTACGCATAGGTATGTTGGGCATTGAACCCGATACCTCCAACTTGCTGTTGTGGGATGCATGGTACTATTATAATATTGCGGAGGAAGGCTATCTTAAGGATTCCCATAATACCGGCTTTTTTATTCTCTTCCCATTAATATGGAAATTATCTCATCTTTCTGTATGGGGAATATGTGCATTGAATGTCATTCTCTTTTCTGTAGGTTTCGGTGTGCTTTGTAAAATGTATGCTATAACCGATAAAAAAATATACCTGCTCTGGCTGACCCTGCCACCCATATATTTTGCTTTTCTTCCTTATACCGAAGCACTTTTCTTCTTATTAGGCTCCTTGTCGTTATATGCATTAAGCCGTAAACGGTATGGCTGGTTGTGGCTGTGCCTTTTTCTTTTATCCTTGGTACGGGTTACCGCAGTGTTTCTTACACCGGCATTGATTTACATGGAGCTGGTCTCCAATTCTCCCAAGGACTGGTATAAAAGTCTTGTACGTGCTCTTCTTCGTTATATTACCCCCATCTTCCTGGCGCTGGGATTATTTATTTTGTGGCAGTATTATGAAACAGGTATATGGATGGCATATTTTAAAAAGCAATCCACACACTGGGGGCATGTGTTTTCCTGGCCGGGTATTCCTTTTTCTAATATAGAAGGTGGAGATGTACGGTATCACTGGTTAAGCGCCTTAGGTATGTTTATTCATTTGCTTGCTTTTGTATCCCTGACCGTGACAGGCATTAAGTGGCTGAAGGGCGAAATATATAAAGACAATATTTTTATTTTTTCTGCCGGGTACCTGTTTATGGTATTGCTCAGTATTATTTTTATGAACCCCAAATATGCAGGTAGTACAACAAATATTATGGGTGTTATGCGCTATACTTTTGTTACGCCGTTTTTCTTTGTCTTTCTTCAGAATTTATTAAGGAGGCGCTATACTACAAAAGAAATATGGTACACTTTTATTTTTCTTCATGCATTTTGGGTGCTGTTCGGTGCTTACCACGAACTTGACCGTTATATACAAATTGCTTTTGTAAATAATCTGCTCGTGATTGCCTTTATGTTATATACGTCAAAGGAGAAATACAGTTGGCTTATTATACCTGTTATAGCATTCAACTTTTTTACGCAGATACATTTTTTTCAACAATTCATCACACCCTTATACATGGACTGATATTACTAAACACCTCGCAGGTCTTTAAGATTTATAAGGTGTTTGGGTTTTTAATTTGACTCTTTAAATAATACAAGATGAAAATAGCGCTTATTGGCTACGGAAAAATGGGTAAAGCCATTGAAAAAATAGCAATAGAAAGAGGGCATGAGATTATATTAAAAATTAGCCGGAACACTATCGGGGAATTTACTCCGGAACGAATAAAAGAAGCCGATGTGGCCATTGAGTTTACAACACCGGATTCCGCTTTGGAGAATGTGACCCGCTGCCTGGATCAGGGCGTACCCGTAGTATGCGGAACTACAGGTTGGAATGATAAGCTTCGCCTGGCTCAGGAAAAGTGCCTGGCGCAAGATACGGCATTCCTGCAGGCCTCTAACTTCAGTGTGGGGGTAAACCTGTTTTTTGAACTGAACACCTACCTGGCTCAACTAATGAACAACTGGCCGGAATACGGAGTTTCGGTTGAAGAAACACATCATACGGAGAAGAAAGATGCACCCAGTGGTACGGCCATTACTATACTGGAGCAAATAATAGATAAGCTGAAAAGAAAGGAGCGCTGGGTATTAAACGGCGATGTGGGAGAGAAGGATATTCCGGTACAGGCACACCGTATCGAACACGTGCCAGGTACACATAAGGTGAAGTATGCTTCAGCTATTGACGAGATAGAAATTATTCATACAGCATATTCAAGAGAAGGCTTTGCTTATGGTTCGGTTTTGGCTGCGGAGTATATACAAAAACGTAAGGGAGTATTCAGTATGCGGGATGTGCTTTTTTTGAGTCAAAAGTAAAGAATTAAAGCAGGTGATAAACCCCGCATGTCTTTAAGGCATGCGGGGTTTATTAAATCATTTTTTCACTTCGAATTTATGCTTTCTTCTGTAAGCATAGTAAAATACCTGAGGAAGCACCAGCAAGCTTAGCAACATACAAACGATCAGCCCGCCAACAATCATAATAGCCAACGGCTTTTGTATTTCGGAGCCCATGCCTTTAGACATGGCTGCAGGCAATAGTCCGAGTGAGCCCATAAGCGCAATCATCAATATAGGCCGGATACGCTCCCGGACAGCGCTTGAAATAGATTCCCGGAGTGGCATGCCATTGAGCAGGTTTTCTTTCATCACGACGATCAGTATGATGCTGTTGATGGTATTTACACCAAACAGGATGATAAACCCGATACCTGCGGAGATACCGAATAAGGTATGGGTGACCCAGATGGATAGGAATCCGCCTATAAATGCATAGGGCATAGTGCTGGCCGCAATAAGGGTATCTTTCAGGTTGCCGAAGTTGACATACAGGAGAAACAGGATAAGCAATAATACGGCGGGAATAATGGTGGCTAACTGTTTGGTAGCCCTTTGCTGGCTTTCAAATTCGCCGGCCCATTCCAGTTTATAGGAGTGGGGCAGGGTGACTCTTTTAGCTACTTTTTCCTGGGCTTCGGTAATGGTGCTGCCTAAGTCGCGCCCCCTGATGGAAAAGCCTATGGCGATATAACGGGTGTTGCCCTGGCGGTAAATAAATGCAGGTCCGTTACGGAAACCGATGTCGGCAATTTCGCTGAGGGGCACCTTGGCATCACCGGCAGCGGGTACCAGTATATTCCTTATTTCCTGGTCCGATCTTCTGAACGGTTCGTCGTACCGTAGCCGGATATCAAACATACGGTCGTCCTCATAAAAGGTGGAAGCGGCTTTTCCGCCTATGGCCATTTCAACAACGGCCTGTGCATCATCCATACTGACACCATATCGTGCCATACGTTTTTCACTTAGCCTGATCCGTAATTCCGGCGCTCCGAGATTGCGGAATACGTTAAGGTCTTCAACACCTTCTATATGCCTCAGTACATTAGCTATGCTATCGGCGGTTTCCTCCAGCAGTTCCAGGTCATTGCCATACACCTTTGCTACAAGGGCACTTTTCACTCCGGCCACATATTCCGATACGTTGTCCATGATAGGCTGGCTGAAACCAAATACGATACCCGGGTAAACATTGAGCGATTCTTCCATCTTCTTTATCAGCTCTTCGTTTGTCATTTTTACACCCCAGTCTTTTTTGTCTTTCAGTTGTACGTGGAATTCAACATTAAAAAAACCTGTAGGGTCCGTACCGTCATTGGGCCTACCTGTCTGGGTCAGTACAAATTTGACGGGTTCAAAGTTTCGTAATTTTTGTTTCATTTCCTTAGTCAGGCGCACGGATTCATTCAGGTTGATGCTGTTGGGAAGTGTTGCACGGATATAAATAGCGCCTTCGTTCAGCTGGGGAATAAATTCGGTTCCCAATGTCCTGAAACCGACTATGCTGCCCGTTAAGACCAAAAGAAAAACGATTATGGTTCCTTTTCGGTGTGCTTCGGCAAAGCGGAACATGCGGAACAGACCGTTTATAAAAAAGTCGGTAACGCGGTTATGCTTTTCTACAATATTTTTATTTAAAAACAACTTACACATTACAGGTACATAAGTAAGGCTTAAAAGGAGCGAGCCTAAGAGCGCATAGCCTAATGTAAAGGCGAGTGGTGCAAACATTTTACCTTCCACTTTCTGGAAAGAGAATATGGGTAACAGGGCAACGATCAGGATCAGCTGGGCAAAGAGTATGGATTTAGCTACGGATCCTGCTTTTTCCAGGATGAAGTTGTCTTTGGGCATCTGGTTAAATTTAACCATGCCCATTTCTTTTGCCTTCCGGTCGAGGCCGGCATATACCACTTCGACGATAACCAGTGTACCTTCCAGCAACAATCCGAAATCCACTGCACCGATAGAGATAAGGTTGGCTGACAGCCCCTGTATACGCAGCATGATAAGAGCGAAAAGAAATGCAAGCGGAATAACCGAAGCTACAATAAGGGTAGGGCGCCAGTTGAACAGGAAAAGAAAAACGATAAAAGATACCAGCAGGATACCTTCTATAAGATTATGGGAAACGGTGTTGATGGTTTTATTCACCAGCTCTGTCCTGTCCAAAAAAGGTTCTATCTGTACGTCTTTGGGTAAAATACGTTCATTCAGATCCATTACCCGCTCTTTCAGTTTTGTAATCACTTCTCCCGGGTTCTGGCCACGCAGCATAATAACGATTCCCTCTACCAGGTCATCATCATCATTAAGACCGGCCTGCCCCAGGCGTGGTTTTCCCGCCACTTTAACCGTAGCTACGTTCTTTATCAATACGGGTGTGCCTTTCAGATTGGTGATCAGTATATCTTCAATGTCTGATATTTTATCAAGCATGCCCACACCTCTTACCACATATGCCTGGCTTCCTTTTTCTATTACATCACCACCGACGTTTATATTGCTTTTACTAAGGGCATTATATACGTCTAAGGCGGTGAGGCCATAATTGATGAGCTCTGTAGGATTGACGCATACTTCATAGTTTTTTTCCTCTCCTCCGAAGCTCACTACGCTCGCTACCCCCTCAACAGATAGTAATTCTCTTTCGATCACCCAATCCTGGATGGCGGCTACATCACGTATGGGCTTGTCTTTAGGCGTGCGCAGCACATAGCGGAATATCTCTCCCGTAGCGCCATAGGGCGGTTCTATTTCCGCCTCTGCACCATTGGGCAGGTCGACATTGCGCATACGGTTTGATGCGTACTGCTGTGCATAGAAATCATTAATGTCGTCCCGAAAGTTAACTGTAACGACAGACAGACCAAAAAGAGAAATAGAGCGTACATCTGTTTTGCCGGGTATGGTATTCATCTCTTTGGTGATGGGCAGGGTCACAAATTTTTCAATCTCCTCTGCGCTTCGTCCGGGCCACTGGGTGATAATGCGGGCGCGGGAATTGGTTACATCAGGATAAGCTTCTATAAGCGTATGTTTTACGGCTATAACGCCTGCAATGGCCAAGATTGCTGTGAAGAATAAAACAATAATGTGATTCTTCAGCGAAAACCGGACGATACTTTCCACTAATTTATTCATATTGAAATTGCGGATAAAATTTTAAGATTATTTAAGGAAAGCCTGTTGCTCCGGGCGATCCTGCCGGGATTTACAAGCCTTTTAATTTATTAAAGATCAGGAGCTGATTACGGCTGATCATAGTATCGCCTTTACGGACAAGGTCATTATCCATATCGAGATAATAGTACTTTCGGTCGTGTGCAAAAGGCCGTACCGGCTTTGCCTGTACATCGCAGTCATTGTGGTATATAAGCACGTAATACTGGTCATTATCAAAGATTACATCTTTGACGGGCAGGGCTATGGCTTCTTTCTTTAATGCCTGATGCACATTGATGTTGACCATCATGTCCGGTTTTAGACGCAGGTCTGCATTGTCTATTTCGATAATGGCTTTCATTACTTTTTCCTCGGGATCAAAAACATTGGACAGCCTGCTAACCTTACCTTCAAAAGTATCTTCTGGATATGCCGTTGTGGTGATCATCACCTTTTCTCCGGGTTGCACTTTTTCCAATTGGGCTGCGTATACATTGGCCATAACCCATACTTTTTTAAGATCGGAGATCACAAACAGATCGGCATCGCCGGAGCTTACCTGGAAACCGTTGGTCATTCTCTTCTCTACAATATAACCACTTATTGGCGCTCTTACCGTTAATATGCCTTTTGCGATATTTCCACCCTGCAATTTTGCAGATTCTTCGATCTTATATATATCGGATTGTGCGGTATTTATTTCATTCTGCGCTTCTAATAGTTCTTTATCGGAAGCCAGTCCGTCTTCGTGCATTTTCTGTACGGAGCTTAAATTCCGTTGTGCCAGCCGTAGCGCTGCGGTTGCAATGTTTAAGGACGATTTTTGTTCCGTCAGTTCGGTAGTTCTTATCTCAGCTAATACCTGTCCATTGTGTACATAATCACCGATGTTAAAGTACACTTTTTCCACCACGCCGCTTACCAGCGACTGGTACCGGTACAAGTTGTCCTGGTTATAGCTGACACTTCCCGTCAGCTCCGTTTCAAAAGCCGCCTGTGCGGTGGTGACTTCTTCCAGTTGAATAAGCTCTTTAAGCTCCCCGGAAATAATACAGGGCTGGCTTGTTTCATTTTGCGGAACTCTTTTTTTAGGTCCGCAGGCAGCAATGGAAGTGATAACGGCTAACAATAATATTCTTGATGGATGCATATGATCTTATAAATGGTTTTATTTTTTTGTGATTGTTTCCAGTATCTTACCATCGGGTAGTATATGGAGTATTATTTCCTGTTTTCCTTTTTCCAGCTCAATAATGAAAAGTGATGGGTGCTGTGGTGTTTCCAGCTCATCTACATCGTCAATTTTCCAGGCGCTGTAGCCTGCGTTGTCCATGGCTTTGTATACGGCTGGGGAAAGCTCGTTTCGTTTCATGTCTTTCTTAGTTCTGAGCCATTTTCCCTCGGAATTAAAATAGGCATTGTATTCTTTGCCCTCTTTCATAAACTCCGCTTTGTAGACGCCTTCTTTTTTCTTCCATTCCCATTCATAAACATATACATTGGGGTACCTGGTCTTTAGTGTTGCCTTTACGTTTGCAGGCACTTCATGCTCTTTGATCTCTTTGGCGCGTATAGAAGCCTGGGCGAACAAAAACAGGATGAGGAATATTATTTTCTTGTTCATTGATCAGCTTGTTTTAATTGTTCAAACTCTACGGCCAATTGTTTCAGGTCCTGTTTCATCAGGTTGATATACGATTCAAGTTGATCAAGCATATTGGCTCTGTTATTCAGCTGATCTGTAGTATACTTTCCGCCTTTACCGAAGTACAGATCAATCAGCTGCCTTTTCTTTTTGTTTTTTGAATGCGAGATCTGCCCGAAGCTCATCCACTTGTCGATGATCTGGTATCTTAATGATGTTTGCCCGGGTTGGGAAGGATTGTAATAATCGAGATAATACCATATTGCATCGGGGAAGATCCCGGAGATATTGTTTCCCTGCCATATATCTTTGAGGGCATTTCTGGGATGGTAAAAAGTGACTTTGCGTTTATTGAGCAATATGATCAGCGCCAGTGTAGCTTCCGATATTCCCGTTGCTATTCCGATTACCTGATCCATCGCGCCTTCGTAACCATTGGCGAGGATGATGCCGGAGGTAATGGCTCCGGCAGCACCTGTGATAATTGCCGCTGTTGTCAGTCTTGTTTCCGCATCCGATTCTTTCCCGCTCAGGTAGTCTGCTACCTGGCTGGCCCGCTCTTCTTCGCAATCCATTTCTGATGTTATTGCCGATACTTCCAGCGAAGCCATATTAATGCGCTGTTGTATCGATTGGGACAGGGAGAGCATATTGAGTTTGTGATCGGTAGAGGTGGACTGTTGCTGCTGGCCGAGTATATAGGTTCTTAATAGCCCGGTTAAGTTTATAGCGTGGGCTACATTCAGGCTTTTCATCGAAAAGTTGTTACTAAGTACGGTATCTATCTCCACTTCATGGACAGGCAGGGGCGTTTTTTGATGGGTATAAGCAGTTCCGGTTTGCTGGCTGCAATTACTGTTTGCCAGGTATGCTTGCAGGTGACTGTTCTTCAGCCCCGAGCATGAGCCAAAGAGGATACCGGCAATAATGATAATCGGATAGCTATATTTAAGCATAGTCTGTTCCTTTTTTTTACATGTGTAGCAATGTCATTGCACCGTCTATAATTCAGAAGCGGTGAGGTAGTTTAGCTCTTCTTTTTTGATCATAATGTTGTGAATAGCACGGTAGTACTGCTCTTTGCTTTCTTTAAATGAACTGAACATATCCATGAACTCAAGAAGACTGATATTGCGTTTAATAAAGTTTTCGCTTACCGCCTTCATCATATCATCCAGTTTTTTCAGGTAATCGGCATCTATATTTTCATACAGTCTGATGGCTTTATTGAGGTCTTCCCAATTTTTGACTACGGCATTGCTGATCTCCAGTGTTTTATTGTTTTGTAAGAGCTTACTTTTTTCTACTTCAATAGCAGCGGCTTTTATATTGCCTCTGTTGCGGTTGAAGAAAGGTAATTCCATAGAGAATCCAGCTCCTAAAAAGTCGAGCTGGTTATTGCCATTCCGGTCGTAGTTGAGCATAAAATTAATATCGGGTACAGCCCGGGCTTTCTCGATACTTAGCTGTGTTTCCCGTACTTTTGTTGCTCCATATGCCGCTTTAGCCGCTGCATTGTTTTCCCGTGCCAGAGTAAGTAGTTCCTCCAGCGGTTTGCTTTTTACCGACAGCCAGCTGTCGGCGGCTTTATCATCAGTAAGTAAAAGGTATTTTTCGGGAGGCAGAGCCATCAGTGTTTTTAATTGCTGCTGCAGGTTGCTGATGTTTTCACTTAGCCCGTTTTGATCGGATTGCAGAGAAATGTACAGCGCTTTTAACCTGAATAATGCAGACTGGGAGATATTTCCCGATTTGTATTGTATCTCCTGGGCTTTCAGTAAATCGGCAACTATTTCTAACTGATAAGCTACGTCGCCTATTACTTTTTGGTTATAGCCTAATTCTGATAGTCTTTGCCGGAATTCTGCTTTTAAAGAAAGTAAAAGGTCGGAAAACATATTTTCGGCAACTTCTTTGTTCCGGGTTTCGAGCACTATATTTTTTTTCCTTTTTCCGGCAAGCTGTATCATCTGTTCGAGCTGTGCGCCCAAGGTGCGGTTTTGCCAAAAGGTAGTTCCGGCCAAACCGGGTGAGGGATCTGTAGAAGACTTATTGTACAGCTGCACATCGTTCAGCTCAAATACCGGGTTAGGCCAGGTTTTAGCCTGTAATATGAGCGCATCTGCCTGGCTTATATTAAGGTGTTCAGCGAGTAAGGACATGTTGTTTTGCAGGAATATGTTTTCTGCTTCCCGGATGGAAATCTTTAAAGTATCCTGCTGGCTTCCAGCAGCAAATAAAGGTAACATGACAAAGCAGACCAGCAGGGAGTTTAATATAAAACAGCTTTTTGAAGAAGTTACATGGCACTTCATAAAGGTTCGATTTTTTATACAGAGTTGAGATATGGATGCGTGCGTGTACGTACCGGAACAGGTACGATATTGCTGATATTCATTAGGAATATGTACCTGGCATTTGCCGGAATATCACCTGTTTTTACCTATACAGGAATACGACCAACCGGTGTTTCTAATTTTATTAAAAACTGAGGATGCACGTCAGGTAAGGTAAAGAGTTACCTTATGAATATCTGAAGAAGGAGGGAGGATGATGAATTTCCTGTACGAACATGAAGCTGTAACTCTCATTGAAAGTTGTTGACAGTGTGTTACCGGCTTCCATATTATAAGAATGCTTTTCAAGAAGCCTGGTGAAAAAAGCCAGATGCAACATCTTGAATGAAATGTTGTGCTTGATGTCTGAGGCGTGCTTACCTTGCGAAGAATTGGATTCGGGGAAAGCATCCTGGTATCCATCCACACTTTCTATAAGCAATTCAGCAAGGGAGTCAATAGGGTTAATCTCTGATTGCTGGGCTACAGGCGGCAGAAAGGAATAATCATAAAAATCCGTATTGTAAATACTCAGGTTGAGTATCTGCAACGCCAGGAAGATAAGCGTGCATTTTTTTAGATATAAATTCAATACAGACATAAATTAAATAGCTATACTCCGCTGTTAAGGATAGCAAAAATAAGTGCAAATTTACTTATGAAAAGAGTAAATAAAAAAATAACTAATAATTTACGTTGTTTCTTGTGTATGTATTTAGGAAGAAGTACACTCTTTAACGAGTGTTATGAGATGGTTCCCTACGTCAGACTACTACAAGAACGATTGGTATAAAACGATAAAGCTGGCTGTTCAAGCACTCCGAACCTTCTCTGCTTTCCTTCAGCGAAGATATGGAGGAATTTTATTATACCCTTTTGAACAACCCGCCTCACAGGATTTTATCTGTTATTTACGGCACAGATAAATAATTTCCTCTTTTTGCAATCTGTACCGGTCGATCAGCTCTGCGGGCAGCGTTTGTACATAATCATCTTCAGTAACCTTAAAGCCGGCGTCTTCCAGCTTTTTACCATAATCCAAACCGAAAAGCCGCAGATGATCTTTCTGCCAGTAATGGAGCTCGCGGTCTTCGGGTTTTACGATACTTTTATCCTCATACGTTTCCTGGCGTGTTATATCAATCGGAACCTGGAAAATACCCCAGCCGCCGGGCTTCATAATGCGGTATAATTCGCGCATGCATTGCCCCGCATCTTCTACGTGCTCTAATACATGGTTACAAAAAATGACATCGAATGAATCATCTTCAAATGGAGCATGATGGAGGTCGAAATGCACATCTGCTATAGGTGAGTTATAATCGCCGGTAGTATAATCGAGATTTTTCATTTCCCGGAATATCCGGTAAAAACACTGTTCCGGTGCGATATGCAATACCTTATGCGGAGCCGTAAAAAAGTCGGTGCGGTTCTTCAGGTATAGCCACATTAACCGGTGTCTTTCCAGCGATATGGTGCCGGGGCTCAATACATTTTTTCTTTTTGCGACGCCACCGTACCCGTAGGGCAAAAATTTCCTGTAGGATTTGCCATTTATCGGATCTTCATATTTGTTGCCTGCATATAACAGGGACGAGAATTTTTGAAATATAATACTCAGCTTAATAAGTAAAGGTCTGGGTATGGTACGTAAAAGAAAATGAAACATCTGGTGTTGTTAAGACTAATTTTTAATTGCCAAAAATAGGAATTATTTGG
This sequence comes from Taibaiella helva, assembly GCA_040392805.1. Taxonomy (GTDB): domain Bacteria; phylum Bacteroidota; class Bacteroidia; order Chitinophagales; family Chitinophagaceae; genus Taibaiella; species Taibaiella helvus_B. The sequence goes on along the minus strand of JBEBVI010000066.1, from coordinate 2,582 downwards.
ATTTATAGCGGGCAGTTTTAAGTAAGTCTTCTGTCAATATATAGAGTGCGCTCTTTAATCTGTTATTAAAACCTTTTGATAATATAACTCTACGGAACTGTTCGTTTTCGTGAGTGTTATTTGTTCTGTTGTTTAAGATTTCCAAACTCATTTATAACATGTTCTTTTAGGACAGATTAGTACTATTCCTCCCTTTTTACATTAATTCTTTCAAATCATTATTCTCAATAGCTATGATTACTTCTTTATTTCTGCCTTTTGTTCTGGATTCAATATCATCAAGATAACTTTCCCCAAGATGCTGTTTAAGATACGCTATCTCTTCTAAGAAGTTACGAATAGATTTTTTATCATCAGATAATTCCTGAGCACCAATACGTCTGATACTTTTAGTGGAAAGCGTGTGATAATGACGTAAATCCTTAATCAACATTTGTATGAAGTTCAGATTTTCAAAATTCAAATCTTTTAAAATTCTAAGTGATTTCTTGAGGTTTGCCTCTGCTTTTTGTTCCAGAGATATCTCACTTCTACCCATTTTATATTTTGGTTTGAATTCTTTTACCTCCTCATACAAGCTCCAGAAAACAGATGAAAGCTTTAAAGTCGGTTCGTCAATTGCACAAGCTATTTTTTGTAGAAGATCTTCAAAATCAATTTCTTTAATTGCTCTGTTTTCTTCTTTTCCTACAGTCTGAGCAAATAAACTCAATCCTTTACGTCGTAGTACATTTAATTCGTATTCGGAATGTTTTTTAGCAGTTTTCACGCGAGGTGGAAGCTGACTAATTTTATCGATGATCTCAGGATGTTTCTTTTGTAGATCTGCATATAGATTTCTGATTTTGGTAATTGTATTTACTTCTCCTTCTTCTTGCGGATTAATGTTGATTTTTGACCCTAAAGCAGCAGCTGTAGGCTCTTCATCTTCATCAAAAATCTTAGCATCTTCTCCCAAAGCATTATGAATCAGGAACATTTTTTGCTGTGCAATTTCCCTTGATTTTACAATATCAGCCCCCTTTAGTGAAGGAAAGAAATTCAGAATAAATAATTCATCATACACTTTAGAACCAATACGATTAATACGACCTACACGCTGAATAACACGTGTGGGATTCCAGGGAATATCATAATTGATAATAGCACCAGCCCTGTTCAAATTAAATCCTTCAGACAGCTTATCCGAGGTTAGCAATATTTTAAAATGATTTGTTTTTGAACCTTTATACTGTGCATTGAAATCGCTGTTTAGATTTTTGGCTAATTCTTTTGATACTTTACCATCACATATCAAAACATCATTTCCAAATTCTTTTCTAAATCGTTTTTCGAGATGATGAATGGTATCTACATATTCCGAGAATAGGATAATCTTTCTGTCTGGTTCGTTTACTAAAAGATTTTTTATTTTTTTGATAATTTCTTCCTGTTTAGGATCTTTCTCGACTAACATCAAGTCTTTTAATCGTTTTTGAATAGTCTCAAACAATTGAATATCCGAATCTATATCATCTAAAAATTCCTGTCTTCTTTGGAAGATGTCAATGTCATAAACTTCATTGTTTTTAGGAGTTTTTCGTTTGAGATCGCCAGCAGCATATTTCTCTAAATTGGCTTCAATATCTTCAATTTCAAAATCTTTAATTCGATCAATAAAAGAACGATCCAAAATAAATTTTCCGGTTTTATCAATAAAATCTTTTACCAATCTATGCACCTTTAAGAACCGATCAATGGATTTTTCAAAAGAACCAAACGAAGACTCAAACCGTTTTACTAAAATACGACGCATAAAATCGTATAAGTTTTTCTGTTGGTTGTATTGTCGGTTCCCTAATTCATCGAGCTTATCACTCACTATTTTTTCATAGCTGAACGGCTGATAAATAGCTCCTGTAAACACTCCGTTTTCTGCAAAATATTTACTGATGATATTGTCATAGAATTCATCTTGTTCTGCGTCCAGATAGTAAAAAACTTCTTTCGGATCTTTCACAACAGATAAATCCCCAACTTCTTTAGTATAAACATAATCCTGCTTCAGATCCAGACGGTTTCTTCGTATTACTACAGGGCTTATAATACGTTTGATATCGTTAGAAAGACGTTGTGTTTGGGCTTTTACTTTTTTAATATCTATTGGCAAATTTTCATCAACCATTGTTGTGTAATAATTCTCTGCCATCTTTCTTTTTTTATCGTCAGCAGAATTCCAATGTTTAAATATAAAAGACAACTGCTTATACTCGTAGTTCAGGCGACTGAACTTCCCTGCCAGATTGTCCTCCAAAGAAATAGTAGATTTCCCCGGCACAATAAATAGTTTTAGTAAAGAAAAGATATCTGCTGGTGAATTATTAAAAGGGGTCGCTGACAAAAGGATTACCTTTTTGCCACGGCAAATCATTGATAATGCTTCGTAGTCCGCCGTATCCTGATTGCGAAAATAGTGTGCTTCATCTACTATAATCACTTCAAAGTCTCTTCCTTCAATACTGTCAGCAATTTGATCTATTTTTCCCCGACTGTAAACCTGCCAGTTATGCAATCCGAACTTTTCTAAATATTCCCACCAACCG
>JBEBVI010000065.1:0-14592 GCA_040392805.1 Taibaiella helva | reverse complement strand
ACATGGACTCGCGCTTGTTGATATTCAAGCGATTGCATAATATGTCATTGGCAGTGGAGGCATGACGGTACTTGAGGCAGTTATTTTAACTATTGTACTTATTTTGACAAATACGGAAAGAAAATGTTGTATGCCGTATTTGAGAAAAACAAGACAACCCAATGGCATGTATCCTTCAATGTATACCAGGGACAAGACGGACAATTCATTTTCTTAATCCGCTATATTTCAAACAATCACGGAATAGCTCAGTTTTTTAAGTAGTGGAAGATAAGTAGTGCCAACAAAATAAACCACCCAACTTTTGTTCATCATTGAGGATACAAAGAAAAAAATTTCGTAGCAAACATGCGTAAAAAAACATCCATTTCACCCCTCCCTATAATACCAAAATCCGCCGTGTGAAGCTTGTAGCTTCGCACAATTATTATCCTAACGCTGTATATAGTTCCATAAAAATCTTTGCGCCCATTGCCCTTCGTTGCCCCGTTGTGGGAAACAACTAAACACCCTCTACCCATTAAAAAAACCTCCGTCGCACCATACCCATAGCGCGGGCTCCACTCATGCTGGTAAAAAGAAACTTCCGGTATAGACCGCAGCATAGCATGTATCTCTTCCTTCAACCTTCCCTTACCTACCCCATGTATCACCACCAGCGATAATTGCTGCTGATCTATAGCTGCATACAAAGCCTGCTCAAAAGCATCAAGCTGTATCTGCAGCATTTCAAAATTGGACAGTCCGGCGGTAGAGGCCACCAGTTGCTCGATATGCAGATCAATTTCGTTTATCTTACGGCTGCGGGTATGCGCTTTAGACCTGGTCCTGGGGATTTCACTACAGGTTACCTTTTGCTTCAGCAGCTCTGTATCAATAACAGGAGGTGCATCTGTTACAAAGTCAGCTTCAGGAAAATCATCTGCTACCTTAATATGAAAAGAAGGGCTGTTGTCCACCTGGGCCTTTGTGATATATTCAAACAGCTTTTTAGGTTTTAGCCGCAACGTTTCACTCATACGGGATTCCCGTTTCCCTTCATAACGGCGGGTCAGTATCCAGCAAAAGCGGGGCTGGTAATGCATATGTTCAAAGGCTACATCGTGCAGGTAGAAATGGCCGAAAGGCCCGACCTGTGCCGTATGTGAAAATATAGATCCCGAGGGCAGCGAACATTCGTATTGAAGTGTAACCTCAAACGACATCTGGTTAATAAAATAAACCTTGAGCTTATGCACCACATCTTCAAACGCATCAAAACGATATACCGGCAAAAAGCAGAAATGAAAACCCTTTTCAATATTTTTATGCACTGCCTGGCCCGGATCTTCGGGCGGTATCATTTCCGGGGTGCTCTTACGTTTAACAGCTACTTTTTTCTTTTCTGTAAACCATTTCAGATAAGGGTGTTCCACTTCATCCACAAACACGGGAAAATGGGTCTGGCCTACTTCTACTTCCAGCATTTCCTCGTTTATCCATTCTACCACCCTTCCTTCTTCACCGGTTCTTTTTAATAAGACAATATCTCCTACTGAAAATTTCATATATATCTCCCTTTTGCCCCCGATGCACATAACCGCTCCGGCACGATCCGTTTTTTCATCCGCTACAGGCGCCACTTACAAATTTCGCACATTCTGTTTAAATAGATCCCGTAATTTGTTTTTTTATTACCTTTGCCCGGCAATTGACAAGGGAATCCGGTGTAAGTCCGGAACAGTACCCGCTGCTGTAAGTGCCTGGAACAGAATAAAATAAACAGTTCCGGTTTCAAAAATACGCCACTGTTAAAGATACGGGAAGGCTTTTGTAAACCAAAGCACAAGTCAGAAGACCTGCATTGCAACATATTAATCATCAGTAGCTTTCGGGACCAAAAGCGAGGATAAGTCTGACTATACCTTCCGGCTCAACCTTCGTCCGCATACAGCGGTAGTATGCTCCTTGCTACTGGCAAAATTTATTGTTATTTAAAATTTTAAATGATGAAACACAAACTACGCCCGCTACTGGTAGCTGCTGTATTAGGCACATCTGTATTAACCACACAGGCACAAATCGTAGCTACATTTGACGATCTCACCCTACCCGGAGCCGACACTTCCTTTCTGTCAACCAAGTCTGAAGCCGGACAGTATGCTTTTACAACAGCAAACGCTACTTTCCGGGGTTCCGTAAGCTTTTCCGAATGGGGACGTTACGAAGCGTTTTTTAACTATTCCAATATAAATAACACAGAAGACGAAAGCTACGACAACATGTGGGCGGCCATAACAGGCTCCGGAGTCGATCACTCCGGCCAATATGGTATTGCTTTTGCAGAAACCGATCCGACCAATTTCAGCCAAAGCCCCGAAAGCGGCCCAAAGCTTTCCACCCCAGCCACGGGCAGTATCGTAGCAGGTGTTTACCTCACCAACTCTACCGTAGCCTATCACTGGATAACAAAAAATTACGGCAAAAACGATTGGTTTAAAATAACCGTAAGAGGATATCTTAACGGCAAGCGTACTCAAGACAGTGTGGTACTTACATTAGCCAACGGGCCTGATGAGGTGGTAAACACCTGGGAGTGGGTGAACCTGCAACAATTGGGTGCGGTGGACAGTCTTACTTTCCAGGCTTCTTCGTCCAATACTATGACCCCATTTTATTATGCCTTGGATAACCTGATCACTATAGACGGCTCCTGCCCCGTAGCAAGCAATATAGCAGCTGTGAGCATCAATGAAAACAGCGCAAAAATAAACTGGAAGAATATTATCCCGGATTATGAAGGGACATATGAGCTGGCCTGGGATGAATCGGCTACTTTAGCTCCGGTGACAACAACCGTATCGGTTAACGAAACCGGTTATGAGATCAAAGACCTGCAACCCGCCACAACTTATTATGTGCATATCCGCACCAAATGCGATGACGGTTCTTTTTCCGAATGGGATACAGCATCTTTCCAGACACTCGACGTTACAAATATAACAGCAGCACACAAGGGCAAAGTACAGTTCCACATCAGCCCGAACCCGGCAAGCACCGTGTTGCACATCCACTCCGACAATAAAGTAAACGCCTTCGTATATAATATGCAGGGAAGATTACTTTTATCTGAAACACAGGCGCAGTCCGTTAATATTGCCAGCCTTCCGGCAGGAGTGTACATACTGCATGTAAGCGATGAGCAGGGCAACAGGCTGGGCAGAACACGTTTTGTAAAAGCCAAGTAAATTATTAATAGAAAGTGTAGCGTTTAATTCACGCTCAACTTTAAATGCTACACTTTCCACTAAAAAACTGATTATGTATTGCTCCTTAGCAACTATTCTGTTTTTGTTAGCCGGCTATATCGCTTCTGTGGCGCAATTTGCCCCCCAGTTCCCATTGCCGGGCCATACGACTATTTCTAAAAACGACAGCCGGTTTACAGATTGGGCTGCAGGCTGCACATTTTATCCGGGTTGGGTAAATATGGCCGACAAAAGCTTAGGTAAAACAGACAGCACAAATACCGGTAAAATTGTCGGCCCTCCGGGCATATATTTATTAAGCTTAGGCGATAGCGGTGTTGTCGTACTGACCTTTGAGCATTCCATAAAAAACGGCCCGGGCCCGGACTTCGCCGTATTTGAAAATGGTTTTACAGAAAGAGGCAACGATACCGTAGCCTTCCTGGAACTGGCTTTTGTGGAAGTAAGCTCCGACGGGCAAAATTTTATCCGCTTCCCCGCTATATCGCTTATGCAGGATACCATGCAGATAGATAATGCTACTTTCAGCGATGCCCGCTATTACCATAATCTCGCAGGGAAATATATTGCCGGATATGGTACGCCTTTTGACCTCGAAGACCTGAAAGACACACCAGGGCTGGATATCAACAATATTACCCATGTCCGTATAGTAGATGTAATAGGCAGCATTGACCCGGAATACGGATCATACGATCATGAAGGCCGTATGATCAATGATCCTTTCCCTACCCCTTTCCTCACCTCCGGCTTTGACCTTAATGGCGTAGGTGTAATCAACAGTAATAAACCGGTTTCTGTTACAGGTAAGAAGAAAGAAGAAAATGATATAATGCTTTTCCCCAATCCCGTATCCGACCGGTTGCATATCAGCATACACGGGCAGCAGTCGGTACCCTATACACTGCATCATGTAAATGGCGCTGAGGTGAAAAATAGTTTACTCCCGCCAGACGGTATCATAGATATGAGCCATTACGCCAATGGTATCTACATACTGCAACTGTACCTTAAGAACGGAGCATCTTATAAAAATAGGGTCATAAAAAGGTAGTGCGACAGAAATGGATAAACGTATGAAATATGGCTGTCTGCTTACCGGGATTATTTTTCTCCTCGCAGGCTGTGTCAAAGACAAACCCCGTACCGACCCTGATCCGGTTACGCCTGTTGGCAGGAACCTGGTATATATAGCTAATGAGGGCAGCCTGAATAATGGAAATTCCTCGCTCTCTGTTTTCGATACTGACCAGGATATTGTTTTAAATGATGTGTATACCAAAGCCAATAACCAACCTTTAGGCGACATCTTTCAAAGTATGACCGCAGCCGGCGATTACCTCTACCTGGCCATAAACAATTCCGATAAGATTGCAGTAATCGACCGGGAAACCTACAAGCTGGTTACTTCTATTTCCGTACGGAAACCACGCTATATGTTGCAGGTTCCCGGTAATAAAATGTATGTAAGCAGCCTTTATTACCCCGAAGTCCATATTATTGACCTCGGTAGCAACCAGGTGACCTCAACCATAAAGCTCCCTTACCCCAATACGGAAGGGATGGTGCAGCTAAACGACAAAGTATATGTATGCTGCTGGGACACGGCCTGCAACTACCTTTATGAAATTGACCTGCATACAGCCTCCGTCAGGGATAGCATATTACTTGCCGGTGAAGCGCCGCAACAGGTATTGGCCGACAAAAACAACCGGCTTTGGGTATTTGCAGGAAATGCATACAGTGGTAAAACATCGCGCATTATGCAGGTGGATCCGGCAAACCGGAAAGTGATAAAAAATATGCTCTTTTCCCCGAAGGCGGAACTTTTGAAACCCACCTGGAATCCCGGGAAGGACACTTTATATTACCTGAGTGTGAATTATGACGGCATACCGGAATACAATGGCGTATTCAGAATGCCGGTCGATGCCGTCACCCCGCCCTCTAAAGCCTTTATACCTGCCAGCCTCCTGCAATACTATTGGGGGCTCGGGGTGGACAGTTTGCGTAACCAGATATATATCGGCGACCCGAAAGGGTTCATCCAGAAAGGCAATGTTTCCGTTTACAATACTTCCGGGGAGAAAATAAAGTCCTTCGATGTTGGCCTGGGGCCCGGATACTTTTATTTCCCGGGACAGTAAACAAATAGCTATAAATGTATTTCCAGGCTGTTTAACGCAGATGATCGGGTAATATCTGCGTTTATCCGCGCAATCTGCGGGAAACTTCTCCGCATTTTTTTCTCCAAAATGTTTGAATTTACCCCGTATATTATATCTTTACAGGAATTATTTCCTGAAAAAACAGATAAATCACTCTTCTGAGTATGACAAAATTATTTCGATTAGCATTGTTTTGCGCCGGTATCGGGCTGGCTTTAGGTTCTTCTTCCTGTTCTTCCGAATATGACGCCTACCCCATGGTACCGGGAAAAGATACCATCAGAAATGCTTTTCTGGGTGAGCTTACCGCTGTTGTAAGCGGTGTTCAGTTTATTGCGGATACCAAATATTACACTGATAATACCACAGACAATATACGTAGCATATCGGTATCGGGTGTTATGTTCAGCGAGGACAAAAAGGTGGGTTACAATCAGACTATTTCATTCTCCATTTATAATTACGAAGGGCCGAACACTTATCTGGTTGGCGAGGGAGCTGTGGGTACCTACACCTTGCAGGAAGAGGGTAAGAATTATACCTACTCCGCGGTAGCGTCTGAAGAAAGTTTTGTGACCATCACTTCAGATGGTAGCAATATTGAAGGTTCTTTCCGCTTTGTGCTTCCTGTTACCGATACTGTTCCGGGCAACGATAGTATCCCGGGCGGTGGTGTGATCAGCATTTCCAACGGGCGGTTCAGTATTCCCCGGTAAAACAGAGAAAGACATCGATCAGTAATTCATCATCATTCAGCTTTTGATACATACCGGTATTTCTAAAAGAATACCGGTTTTTTTTAGATTAATAACGACGCAACACGTAATAAAAATGGACAGCACCGACGAAGCGATAAAAACAAACAGGAGGAATGATTGGGTAGTGATACTACTTTCTGTAGTCATTGGGGGGATGTTCTTATTCTCTGCCTGGTCTAAGCTCAACCCGATCGAATATTTTGAGTATACCATTTATAGCCAGCTACCGGTTCCTCAAAAAGCGGCCGCCCTGCTCGCACGTTTTTTTATCGGTCTTGAAGCTGCTTTAGGGCTGTTGATCACTGTAAATATATTAGGGCATAAAAAGTGGATATTGAAAAGCTGTATCCTCCTGCTCATCATCTTCAGCATACACCTGATCTATCTTTTACTTACTGTAGGTAATGATGTCAATTGCGGCTGCATGGGCAATATACTCCCTATGTCGCCCCTGCTTTCACTACTAAAAAATATCGGGCTGATAGTCGCCGCACTGATATTAAACAGGATATACAAACGTACGGACAGCAAAACCATACAACTCATAGCCATCGCAGTTTTTGTGGTTTTCATTGCCCTGCCCTTTATTATCTTCCCCGTACAGAAACGTTCTCAGCTGCCTGTCAGTAAGCTATACACCTCCTCAGAGTCGCAAATACCAACCGTTGATCTGAGAACCGGCAAACATATCCTTTGCTTCATGAGCCTGAGCTGCCCACACTGCAGGGACGCCGCAAGGATGTTTGCTACCATGAAGGAAAGCAACCCTGCCCTGCCCGTTTATTTTGCCCTTTCGGCCGGCGATACGGCTACTTTAGAGGAACGGCTTGAAGATTTTATGCAGGATACAAAAGCCTCTTCTATTCCGCATCACTTCATGAGCCCCAAAGATTTTACCGATATGATCATACTATCGGGCAGCAATGGCGTGCCGGTGATGCTCTGGATGGAAGACAGCACTATTGTACGTAAAGTAAACGTTATGGAGCTCAATCAAAAGGAAATAGAATTGTGGCTGGACAGGAAGTAATTTTTTTGTTCTACCTGTTTTTTACCACGAAGGCAACACTAAATCTTTGCATCGTTGCGCTCCGTTGCCCCGTTGCGTGAAACATAAATACCCATAATGTTTGCTTCATCACATCAGATAACAGCATGTGTCTGCTTAATGATACCCATGACAAACACACTCTGCATATGCCCCATGTTTTCTATCTGGCTCAGCTTATTCACATGAAAATCATAAAAGGCGCCCATATCCTCTGCAAGCACCTTCAACATAAAATCAAACTGTCCGGAAATATTATAACACTCGATCACTTCAGGCAGATCCTGTATGGTTTTAATAAATTTAGCGCCCGATTTCTTATTGTGCTCTTTTAAAGATACATAGCAAATCACCATAAGCCCCCTTTTTACCTTTGCCGGGTCTACAAGAGTTATGTACTGCTTAATAATACCGGCCTCTTCCATACGCTTGATACGCTCATGTACCGGGGTAGTGCTTAAGTGTACCTGAGCCGCTATTTCCCGTACCGTCATCTTGGCATTTTGCTGCAATAACCTTAATATGGCCAGGTCTTTTTCGTCAGGCCAATAAGAATAACTGTCTTTTCGTTCTGTTTTTTCCATATCAAAATAGTATTTTATGCTATAAAATAAACTATTTAATAGATATTCATCCTGAATTTAAGGATAAAGAAAGGTATTTTATTCTAATAAACTACCTTTGCGGCAAAATAAATATATATGTCATCAACATTGCAGAATATTGATCTGAGCCTGCCTTACAAAGTGGCAGACATATCCCTCGCCGAGTGGGGACGTAAAGAAATCAGGTTGGCCGAAGCGGAAATGCCGGGACTAATGAGCCTGCGTGCCGAATATGGTGCCTCCAAACCCCTTAAAGGTGCCCGTATTGCCGGTTGCCTCCACATGACCATCCAGACCGCCGTACTGATCGAAACATTAACGGAACTGGGTGCAGAAGTAAGATGGAGCTCCTGCAATATTTTCTCTACACAAGACCATGCTGCTGCGGCTATTGCTGCTACCGGTGTACCGGTATTTGCATGGAAAGGCGAAACCCTGGAAGAAGCAGACTGGTGTATTGAGCAGACTTTATTCTTCGGCAGCGAAGACCGTCCGCTTAATATGATCCTTGATGATGGTGGTGATTTAACCAATATCGTATTCGATAAATACCCTGAGCTGATCGCTAACATAAAAGGGCTGTCTGAAGAAACCACTACAGGTGTGCATCGCTTATACGAGCGTATGACCAAAGGTACTTTACCGATACCGGCCATCAATATCAATGACAGCGTAACCAAATCAAAATTTGATAACAAATACGGTTGCCGCGAATCGCTGGTGGATGCTATACGTCGTGCAACTGACGTGATGATGGCAGGAAAAGTAGCAGTGGTAGCCGGATTTGGCGATGTAGGTAAAGGCTCTGCCGATTCCCTTCGTGGTGCAGGTGCACGCGTTATCGTTACGGAAATCGACCCGATATGCGCTCTGCAGGCAGCCATGGAAGGCTATGAAGTGAAGAAAATGGTAGATGCGGTTAAAGAAGCCGACATTGTTGTAACCACAACAGGCTGCCGCGATATCATTACCGGCGAGCACTTCAAACTGATGAAGGATAAGACCATCGTTTGTAACATCGGCCACTTCGATATAGAAATTGATATGGACTGGATGAATAAGAACTACGGCCAGACTAAAGATACTATTAAACCACAGGTAGATGTTTACAATGTGGATGGCAAAGACATCATCATACTTGCCGAAGGCAGGTTGGTGAACCTGGGATGTGCGACAGGACACCCTTCCTTTGTAATGTCCAACTCTTTCTCTAACCAGGTGCTGGCCCAGATCGAGCTTTGGCAAAACAGCGCCAACTACGAAAATAAGGTTTATGTATTACCTAAGCATCTTGATGAAAAAGTGGCCAGGCTGCACTTAGGTAAGATAGGTGTGGAACTGGATACACTTACCGATGTTCAGGCGGAATATTTAGGTCTTCCTAAAGAAGGGCCGTTTAAGCCGGAGCATTACAGGTATTAATATAGTAAGCTATGATTATTACAGGAGGCTGCCTTTTATTTGGGCAGCCTTTTTTGTTTATGGGCAGGCGTATTTGTGATCTTAATTTTTATATGTGGTAAATATGGACAGAAAGTACAAACTTCAGAAACAATAACAGTCTGTATTTTGTGTATATTTTTAGGACATGTCCTAACATTTAAAACAGATGTGCTTGCCACAGGCAAGATAATAATTATGCGAACTATAAGTTTCGCATAGCAGGAGCACACACTGCTCACTAAGTAAAGGACACCAGATTGCCTACAAACTCAATGTCGTATACCTATTGCTGACCGTAAAAGTTTGGCTTGAACCTCCGGAGTATGTTGCACCGGTATAGTAGCCATTAAAATTTGTACCACCACTTATTGTACCACCATATTGAATAGTATACGTACCATTCACAAATGCAGGGTCGCTGAACAGCATCACAATTTTATTGTTACCACCCTGGCCGGGGCCACTGCCGCCCGACAGAGCCGGCAAAGCATACATTAAAATGATCTGATTAGATGCGTTCTTAATACAAATGCTTTGGTTGGGGTTAGCCGATAGCTTCAAAGCATTCTGCGTAGAAACACTTGTAGTCGGATTACTTGTATTCCCACCTGTTCCTACCATAACTCCACCTGAAACTTTGAACGTATTATTATCACAGTCAAACCCTTCTTCAGGGCCTCCTGCGCCTTTTGAAATGATCATTCCACCGGAAATGGTCAATGTACCGTTAGAATCCATACCGTCATTTCCGCTTGCAGTCAAAGAGTGTGTACCACCCGAAACTTCAATATGTGTTGACGCATTAATACAGTCGTCATAGGTCGTCGCGGTGATCTGTCCACCTCTGATATACATACGGGCTTTGCTCTCTAAGCCTTCACCGCCATCGGTGGTTTGCGTGCAGTTAATAGTTATGATACCGCTATTTACCGTCATATCTCCTTCGGATTTTATTGCTTTGGGATTGGCATAATCTGCATTTTGTCCCGAGCCTGAAACCAAAAATCTGTTGCCCGAAGTAGTTACATTCAATGTCAGTAAAGCATCATTTGCATTAAGGCTTCCAATAGTAATGGTCCCGTCTGCCGAAATACCTTTACCACCTGTTCCCGAACTTGAACAAGTAACATTTCCTGCTGATAAAGAAATATTCCCGTCGGCCTTGATACAGGCAGCCGAATAACTGTCGGCAGATCCTTTTTCATTAGTGTAAGTTGCGCCGTTCCCTGCTGTTGTAACCGCTACGGTTCCTCCGTTTACGGCAATATCTCCATCGGCAGAAATTCCTTTCCCTCCTAAATTGGAAGAAGAACACTGAACCGTTAAACTTCCCCCATTAATAACCACATCCGCATCACTCTTTATTCCTGTACAATAAGAAGGATCAGCACCACTACCCGAAGCTGTCAGCACCACAGAGCCGGAAGCCGTAACTGATGTTGTGCCGCCGTTGATCGTTGTGTTTCCACTTGTTTTAATTGCTTTAGACTGGTTGCCCGAAACGGTTATGTCGTATGTGCCGTTATTAATAGAAACTGTAGTTCCCTTTAACCCCTTTACATCATTTGAAGCGGCATTAACTGTGAGATTACCACCATTCAGCACAAGTGCATTAGCGACGTCAATACCGTCGCTTGACGGGATAATGGTAATTGTACCGCCATTTTGCGTATAATCATTTACATGGATACCGTCTGAAGCTGCTTGTGCAATATTGATAATGCCTGATTCTATGGTTAATGCAGCATCAACAGCAATACCGTGTTTTTTGTAGCCGTTTACATTCAGCGTTCCCGAGCCAGAAATGGTTAAATCTCCTGTTGCATATAATGCTCCGTTTGCTGTTGCCGTTGCCGCATCATTGAGTGTATTTACCGTACCTGAAGACAGGAACATATGAGTTACTGTTGATCCATTTAATGCAATGGCAGCACCATCCGGGTTGGTAATGTTGGCATGGCTCATTATCAGATGGACGGGCTGCGTACTCGTTAACGTCAAAGAACCATTGGTGGTCGTTCCCAGAATATTGTACTTCAGACCCGCTTCCGGATAAGTAGAAGTCGCTGTTATGTGCCCGGAATTATCGGTGATTGTAACACCATTTTCAGAAAACGGATTAATGATGGTGGTTGCCGAACCATTATAAATAATGTAAATTTCTTCATCAACATTATTGGCAAACGTAATGCTGTCCATACCTGCAACCGGCAATTCAAACATTCCTGTCTTCGGATAAAAAGACGAATTGTTGTTTGACATCTTCAGGCTGTCCATATTATCGACCTCCTGCTGATAAATAAGGTTGCCGCTATTATGAACACGCATCACCTCCTGTGCACTAACCTTTGCGCCTACTACCAGGAGTAAAAAAGACAAAAACAAACTTATATTTCTCATTGCTTGATTAGTTTAAATGATTGATCATTGACTACAACCACATAGATACCAGGAGTTAAATGTCTAATATCCACCCTGCCGCCACTTTCATACATTCCGCCTGCAACCTGCGAACCATTGGTGTTAAAGATGCGTACATTCAATTTTACGGCATCTGGGGCTTTCAGCATAAAATAATTATCGGCAGGGTTAGGAAAGATGTTGATCGTTGTTTTGCTTATCGCCACTTCAGTTACTCCCGTAGTATTTTCTTCTCCGTCAAACGTAATCTTTCTGATGTCGGACAAAGGAATGGAAACCGGGGTAGCCGAACCATCCGTATTAACCACTAAATTGCTGCCGTTGAACCAAAGTTTCCCCGCAGCTTCTACCGAATAAGTTTGCTCGGTATTGTCGAGTAAAGTAACCTTTACCTCCGTCTGTCCGTACGCCCATCCTGCACTGAGTAATAAAAACAAAGTGCCTGGAAAAACTTTGCTTTTTATATATTCCAGATATATGTTCATATTTTTTAGATTAAATTTTCATTATTAATTTCAAAAATAATTATACCCCAAATGCTTATCCAACAAGTGCGACGAATGGTTATTTTTCTACGAAGTATTTTTATCAGAATTGACAATGCCCTGGAAAAATAAAAAATCAAACCTTCATTTTCGCCATACCTCCGTTCTTCCGCTACTTTTTATCGTATTCAATTCTTTATAAATAGTTTTGACTGTTTGAAGCTACCTGTATGATTGTTTATTATCACATTGTAAATATATTTTCCTGCTGGTAAATTGTTGACTTCAAGAGGCAGGCTATGCTCTCCGTCCTGCAATGTTCCAAAATCTTTATTGCTTACCATTTTCCCATCTGTTGTAATAATCTGCATTTGAACAGACGATGAACTTCTTAATATTATAGGCACATTTGAATAATTGGAGCAAGGGTTAGGATAGTTTTGCCTGATCTGGAATTGTTGTAAAGCAAGTGTATCCACACCTGTGCTGCCTGCGTTACAATAAGCGTCCCACTCCAGCACATAACCAGCGTTTACGCTTCCTAATATTGTGCTCATCTCCGTTGCCGTTCCGTCAGAAAACACATTGTCCGCATTATTGTATGTATAACCTGTCATACCTTTTGTATATCCGTTAGCCGTTGATGCATTTACTAAATCAACCGCACTGCCCGTACCTTCCGGGAAAGCGATCTGGCTAATTAATAAAGTATTTCCGTTAGCATCGTATATATGCACGTGTATATGTGTTGCCCTGCCCATATACCAACCCGGGAAAATAGACGTAAATGAAACTTTCCCTGAGCTGTCTGTTGTTTGCCTGCCTCTTAAAAAATCCTGAGACGTATAATCAACAGCTTGCATGGGTGTACCTCCATATTGTGAATAGTTGCCGTCTTTATCACAATGCCAGATATCTACCACAACACCTGGTAACGCAGCACACCATTTACATTAAATACATTGATATTAATGGTAAATGAAACTCCGGTTCGTGTTCCGGTAATATTAGTTCGTACTAATGTTGAAGGACTTAGTGTTGGGAATGGTCCGGCAGTTTCCGTATTTGTTACTGTGCATGCCTCTGTTGCACTTTCCCTAAGGAGAGAAGGTGCTACCATAGCCATTCCTAAAAATCCGAGACTTTTTTTGATGAAACTTTTCCTTTCCATTTGTTTAATTTTTGAATTGTAATTAAAACATTTTATTGGCAGCCATCTTGCTCAATAATTAATATAATCGCAAATTCGGTTAATGCTTCCATCTCTACATTAGTCATTGCCGCTAAATACAAACAATCACTTTGATGCAGTAAACGATTTTCAAATTCAAACGTTCCATTGATAGAATATGCTATAAGTTGTTTTTCGCTTGCATACCTGATTTCGGATTTCACCCTGCTGTCAAAAACGCCTATTTTGATATGCTCCATATGTTCAATTAAAGCCCAGGTGTTTTTCTTTTGGAAATCAATTTCAAATAAGCCCTGACTTGTTTGCAGGCTATTGGTATGATGCTCTGCTACAATTAGCAATACTTTAATTGAAGTGTCTGATTCATTGTGGATTATTACAGGTTGAAAATGCTCATTAAGATTCTGAGAAAATAGTTGTTCTGAGTGTACGGTAACTGTTTTGTTTTTCTCTTTTTCCAAAATACAATTCCCTATCACGGGCAATATGTATAAAATCCCTTTTTCGATATTTGTTTTAAACTTGCTACAGGCCTGTAACTCTATTTCAATTATTGTAATTATCCCGTCTATTGTTGTTATACTTGAGGTATAGTTAGTCGTTGTTTCTTTCCTTCTTTTATCAGATGGAATAAATACCGAATTGTATGTGCTATGGTCTGTCATGTAATAAGCCTCTCTTTTTCATTTTATACACAGCATATATATATCACTGTCTTTGTTTGTCCTTAAAATTAAATATACCATAGCTCCTCGTCACATAAGTGCGATGAATGATTATTTTTCTGCGAAGTATTTTTTCAGAATTGAAACCGCTTGGAAAATTCCTCTTTGTAATTTGTTCCGATTGGGATGGCTCTGTTTGCTATGTACAAAGTATTCCGATATACTTTTTCAATACATTTGAGCGAAACAATAAAGGAACGGTGAACACGCATAAAATCCTTTTTCGGCAGCTTCTCCATTATGCTTTTGAGGGACATTCGCGTCGTGATTTTTTTCTTATCGGCGAGATGAATATCCAGGTAATCGGCAAACGATTCGATAAGTAAAATATCTGCAAACGGAATTTTATGCAGACTGTAGTCTGAACGCACATAAAGGTTTTGGATATCGGATGTTTCCTTGTTGTGCTGATAATTATAGAAGTCGTTTGCTTTGCTTACCGCACCCAAAAAGCGTTCGAACGAAAAGGGCTTTAGCAAATAGTCAACAGCATTAAGAT
>JBEBVI010000064.1:0-14599 GCA_040392805.1 Taibaiella helva | reverse complement strand
AAAGCCTGGGAGATATCTCTACTCCGGTACCAATGACAAGTATTATAACTTGTTCATTATCAGCTTCAATTTTTTGGCTGGCCAAAAATAAAAACTCGACATGACGGTACTTCGGGAGGTTTTTTTACTATTTTCCTTAAGCTTTGCCTGCGAAAATAAACCAGGCTGCCTTAATAGGGCAGCCTGGATAAATTAAAACAATTGGCCGTTTTAATAATATTTCACAAATTAGTGTGCTTCAGGAGCAGGAGCGTCAGTACCTTCTGCAGCCGGAGCCGGAGTAGTAGTAGTAGTATCTACAGTAACAGGCTCTTCAACCGGAGCAGGTTGAGTTTCAACCGGAGCTTCGATGATAGTAGTATCTACATCAGTAGTTTCAGTAGTTTCAGTGTTACCGCAGGAAGCTGCGAAAAATCCAAGAGCAATTGCAAAAGCTGCTAATTTTAAAGTTTTCATCTTTTAGTTTAATTTTTAAAGTTGTTTGGCATTAATACAGAAATTGAAAAAAGGTAACCCGATTTCCTGAAAAAAATTTTTTCACTCAAATTTGGGTTACTTTTTCAGTGAAAAACGAATTAATAGTGACGAGAAAGTTTTTTACAGATACGGAATTACTGCAGGGTCTGGCCGAAGGCAAAAGGGACGCTGTTGCAGCACTATACACGCAATATCATTCTATACTTATAAAGTGGATAATAGCACGTGGCGGGTCGGAGGCAGATGCTGAGGACGTATTCCAGGAAGCGTTGGTTGTCTTATACGAAAAGTCCAGATTAGCTGAATTCTGTCTGACCTGTAAACTGAGCACCTATCTCCTGGCTATCTGTACTAGATTGTGGTATAAAAAAAATCAGAAAAATGCATTTTTTACACAGCTGATCGAGGAGGGGGAATCGGAAGAAGATACTTTTACGGAAGATATTGAAGCGCATGAGGAAAAAGAATTGCAGTATGAGCGTCTTGAAGAAGCATTGAACCAGTTGGGTGAGCCCTGCAGCGCTCTTTTGAAAGCTTTTTATATAAAAAAGCAGAATATGCAGCAAATAGCGGCCGAATTTCAATATACCAATGCAGAAAATGCTAAAACACAGAAGTATAAGTGTCTGAACCGGTTGAGAAAAATATTTTTGAGTACCGAGATGAAAGTGAAAAGTTAGTATAATAGTCAAAATAATCTCCTAAGTATCGTCATGTTGACCGGAGCGATAGCGAAGTGGAGATATCTCCCGGGCTTGGAAACGGGACGTTATTTGTTGGTGTTATCACCACCAACAACAATATAATAAATTAAATGTAATTGTGATGTCGGGATTTAAATCAGAGCAGATATGTTAGACGAAATTAAAATTAACGACTGGGCGGAAAAATACCGTGCTGGTCTGTTGACCGAATCCGAGGAAGCAGAAATGAAGAAGGTGTTTGAAGAAAACCCGGGAAGCAGGCAGCAATTCCGGGATACGATCATGCTTTTGAATGCCTTTGATGATGCAGCCGACCGTAAAAGGATCAAAGACCTGATCGGATCTGTGGCGGAAGAAAAAGACGAATGGCAGAATGATTATTCGGCCGGTACGGAAACCAGGGATAAATACAGATTCAGAAAGATAGTACGTATGGCTGCCGCTGCAGCGCTGTTGATTGTTTGCTCCTCACTTACCACTTTTTTGCTGATGAATAAAAAGGTAAATGAAGCAGATCATAAAAACTATACCGAACTGGTAAGAAAGGTAAATACGATTGAGGCTTCCCAATTTAAAATAATGGATAGCCTGAAAAAGGCAAATGAGATCAAAGATCCGGCAGAGCATGCCTTCGATGCTGAAATATATGGCGGTACCGGCTTCGCTATAACTAATGACGGATATATTGCTACCAATTACCATGTGGTTAAGGATGCCAATGTGATATATGTACAGACTGCGGATGGTAATAATCTTAGAGCTTACATCGTAGCGCGTGAGCCTAATGCTGATATTGCTATTCTTAAACTGGAAGATAAGGAATATCGTTTTGGTAAATCGGCATTACCTTATAATATTGCCCGTTCAACATCCAGTTTAGGACAAAGGGTATTCTCTGTTGGCTATCCCAAAGATGAGATCGTTTATAATGAAGGCTATATAAGCTGTGAAAGAGGATTTGAAGGAGATTCGCTTTCCTACCAACTGGAAATGACGGCCAACCCGGGACAAAGCGGCTCACCGGTATTAGATAAATATGGGTCTGTAGTTGCGCTGGTTACAGGTAAGCAAAGTAATACCATCGGAACGACCTACGCCGTTCATTCTGCTGCATTGATCGAGCTGATACATTCTTTACCCAGCTCAGCCGGTATCAGGCTGCCGTCAAATAACAGGCTGAACAAGCTTGAACGGACGGAGCAGGTGAGGAGAATGCGGGATTATGTGGTTTCGATTAAGGTTAATTAACTCAAAATTCAGAATGAGGGAGCGTAGGTATTGGTGAATCGGAATACTACAAGAAATACGCATGACATTATAACGGTAAACGGTACAGGCATAAAAGTCTTTTGGCGGGTAACGCCAAAAGACTTTTTATTTTGTTATAAAATTGAATATATAATCCGAATGTTTACCGCGACGAGGCAAGGAAGCAAAGATCCGGATTGAACTATCATAAAGATCCGGATTGGACTATTGTATTACATGTAAGACGGAAATGGTATTATTGTTTTTTCCGTTTCTTCCTCGCCCATAATTCCGCAACGCTTTTCCGTTTCAATATTTCGGGATTAATTTCTGTAAGGAGTTTTAGCTTGGACGGTGATTCGTCCATGGCTTTTTCCAGGTACAATAATGCCTCTTTAGAGCGACCCAGAGCAAATAGCGCTCCGGCATGGTAATAATCAAAATCAGGTTTTTCCCCAAGCAGGTCTTTTGCCATTTTAACCTGGGCAAGCGCCTCTGTATAATCACCGCTTTTATACAATGCTTTAATGAGGGCCATCCACGATGATTTGTTGTTGGGCTTGAGCCTTACGGTGTTGATAAAGCAGAGCAGGGCTTCGCTGTAGGCATCCAGCTGCATCAGGCAGTTGCCTATGGCCAGGCAGTAGGCCGCATTATCTTCGTTAAGGGACAATGCGGTTGTGTAGGCCTTTATGGCTTTCTCCCATTGCTCCTCGCGGGAATACGTTTCTCCTATCCGGTAAAAAATGCTGTCGTCAGCGGGATTAAGCTGTATAGCCTGCCGGTAATAATAACGTGCTTTATCAAAATTTTTCTGCTTTTCGAAGCAGTGCCCCATTGCTTCAAATATGACATCTTCAGGCTTGCCCAGTTCCAGGTTTTTTTCCAGCGACTCTATCGCCTTGTCATACCAGTGCAGCTTTATATAGGCATCTGCCATATTCCGGTATGCAAACTCAAACTTTTCGTCGATAGCTACGCAGTATTCGTAAGCATCTAAGGCCTCCTCATATTGTTTCAGTCCCTGGTATGCGGCTCCTAAATTAAACCATGCCAGCGCATTATAAGGATCTTCGTCAATTATACCAAGATGCAGCTCAATGCTTTCCTTTTGCTTGGCGGCAAAGTCAGCCCAAAAGCTTATTTTTTGCAAAGCCTCTTCATTGCGGGCATCTTCCTTTAAAATGCGCTGCAGTGTGCTGAATACCGCTTCATAATCCTCACATTCATCATATACATCCGAAAGCTCCAGCATCAGCTCGGTTCTTTCTTTGCCTTCAAATGTTTCCGACTTGTCTTCCAGAAGCAATATAGCCTGGTCGTATTTAAATTGTGCCAGATAAATATCGGAGCGTAACAAGGTAGCCTCCAGCGATGTTTGTTCAACGCTGTCCAGCGTATCCAATGTGTTTAGAGCCTGTCCGTATTTTTGTCCCTGGAATTGTATTTCCGCTTTGAACAGCAATATTGCGGATGAGTAAGGATAGTAAGCCAGCGCTGTATCACAAGCTATAATCGCTTCCGCCTCATTGTTGTTATTGTGAAAATAGTCGATCAGGTATTCAAAATCCTCTTCATCCAGAAAGCGGGCTCTTTTGCCTTCTTTAATATTCTGATAATCACGTAACAGGTCTTCAATGGAATCGCTATGCTCGTCGTCCCAGGATTCATCATTAAACATAAGCGTACGTTTTTACAAATTTAAGGGAATAAATCATTTAAAGCGCTTTCCATTATTAACAAATTCTTTATTTAAGCTTTTAACGTTCCCGGAATCTTATAACGTCAGATAGTGATAAAATGTATACAGCCTGGAAGATTTATACCAAATCATGTGCCTGTCTTAGGTATTTTAATCCAGCAATCCCGATTCAATAGCTTTCCTGACCAGGGTTGCCGTGTTATTGGCATCCAGCTTCATCAATATATTAAACCGGTAACTTTCCACCGTTCTGTATCCCAGGAAAAGCTTTTCGGATATTTCTTTCGTGGTATGCCCGTTAACGATCATTTTGAGAATATCTTTTTCCCTTGTTGTTAAGGTCGCTTTAAGTGATGCCTCCCTTCTCATTTTTGAGGTAAAATCATTCAATTTCTCCTGCAGTTCGGTATCGATAAATTCTTCACCGTTATGCACGCATTTAATGGCTTTGACGAGGTTGTCTTCTGTGGTCGTTTTGAGCAGGTAACCCTTTACTCCGTATTTGAGCATATTGTATATATATAACACACTGTTGAGGTTTGTAAGTGCGATTACAGCCATTGAAGGGTATTTTTTTGCTAAAGCAGGTGCGAGGTCTATACCGGTTTCTCCCGGCATCTGTATATCCAGTAAAAGTACATCCGGCAGTTCTTTTTCTAAACCGGCCAATAGTTCCGCTCCGTTACTATATTTACCGCTTAATTCAATTTCCGTGTAGTTTTCCATCATATTGCACAATCCGGAAATGACCATCGGGTGGTCATCTACAATGGCTACTTTTATATTTTTCATACCTGTGTTCTTTTCTACATGTAATTTTTTTCAATTTCTATATGTACCGTTGTCCCGTTTTCCGGCGATGAAGAAAGCGAAAAATAACCCTTCATGGCCTCTACGCGTGATTGTATGTTAGCCAGGCCCCTTCCCTTTAATACCGCAAGCCGGGTATCGAAGCCGGTGCCATTGTCTTCTGCATGAAGATGTATGGTGCCTTTATGTTCGCGTAATTGTATAACAGCTTCCGTGGCCTGTGCGTGCTTTATGATATTCTGGCCTATTTCCTGGACAATCCTGTATAGGGATAGAGCTAAAGAATGGTTTATTTTTTCAAGCGATCCGTAAAACTGCAGGTTAAACAGGGTGTTGCTGCTGTCTTCAAGATAGGTGCAATAATGCCTTATGGAGTCTGCAAGCCCCAGATCCAGTAAGGTTTCCGGTATCAGGTTTCTTGACGTATGCCGTATTTCGGTTGCTATTTCCTGTATCAGCTTCAGGGGCTGATCCAGATCGTTGACGATGGTACTGTTTTGTGACAGGTAATTTTTACGTATCCGGCTCAATCTCATGTTTAATGCAGTGATCATACCGCCGATTCCGTCATGGAGATCTTTAGCTATCCTTATTCTTTCATTTTCTTCACTCTCCATGGTTGCCTGTACCGCTTTTATCTGGTGTTGTTGTTCCAGTATTCTTATTTTCCTCGTATGCAGCTTATTGCGGTGCCTGAATATAATATAGCTTGCAGCCAGGGCAAGAATGGTAAGACTGACCAGGAAAATAATCATCGTGTTTTTGCGCTGCAGCAGCGCTTTGTTCTCTGTCAGTGCTTTGTCTTTCAGAGCCGATTGATATCGTGCTTCTAACTGTTGTATATTTTTGATCTGTTCCGTTCCGGATATGCTGTCCTTAATTTGTATGTGCTTTTTCAGGTATAACAGTGCTTCTTCTGTCTTTCCCCCGGCTTCATACAAATCGGATAAGCTGGAGTATATTGTTGATAAGTGGGCATTTGTATTGTATTGTTGGGACAGTTGCAGTGCTTTCAGCAGATTGTGCTCCGCTTTTTTATAATCTTTAATATAGAAATAGCCTATACCTAACTGGTAGATATTAGCTATGGTGTAATAAGGAATAGCGGCAGAATCTATCAGCAACGACCGCTCAAAGTAGGGAATCGCTTCCTTATAAGCACCTTGCTGGATAAGAAGGTTTCCGATATTACCCAGTATGGATTGCTCCAGGCTCAGGTCATTTAAGTTGCGGCACATGGCTAAAGCTTCCTGGTACCTTTCCATGGCAAGCTGGGGTTTGTTGATCAGTTGATAATAGCTGCCCTGGTTCATAATGACATTTCCTAAAAGTCTGGTTTTGCCAAGTTTCTTTGCCAGGGCTTCACTTTTATTAAGGTAAATTATCGCCTTTTTGTATTCATTGTTGCTGATGAGCAACTGTGCGATGTTGAGGTATATTACTGTTATCAGGTGCTCGCGAATGTCAATCTGTTTCATGCACTTTGCAGATTGTACCGCCTGAATAAACCGGGCCATAGCTTTGTTATACTCTCCTTTGAAGGAGCTGAGGGTTCCCATTTCGTTATATAGGTTTGCCCGGAAGTAAAAATTCCCCTCAGCATATTCTGCATAGAGATGGGCTGTTTTATAGAGCTCGCTGCATTTTTCTATATCTCCTTTTAGTTTTTCCATATTACCATAGAGCAGATAATACCAACCTAATGCATTTGAATCATTGGTCCGACTACTTTTGGTATATAGTTCCTGAAGCATTGTTCGGGCACCGTCCAGATTATAGCTCCTGATTTGTTTGTTGATCTCATTTATAAGCCGGCCTGTGTTTGTAGAATCATCTAACCCGGCATATGAATGAAGCATGTTTGAAAAAAACATGATCAATAGGAGTATAATGCCTTTGATTTTCATTGATAATTTTGATATTATGTATTTGTAATATTTAAATCAGTGTTTTCCTGTCTTTTTAATTTTTATGCTAAAGTTACCTTTGAATGAATAGGTAATAATTTTCTCTATGCTGTTCATCTTAATTAAGATGATAGATACGGAATTGTTATCACAGGATTCGCTAATGTACATTTTTTATATAAACTCAGATTTAGTATTATTATAAATACCGATTAGTTATGAAGTTAAATCTACGCTCTTCCAAGGCAAATTATTGGATATTCAGCCTTTTCGCAATGTCGGCATTCCATGTACAGTCGGATGCCCAGCAGCTTGAGGTAACATCTTTAAGTAAAGAGCAATTCTGCTTAAAGGACAGTGTATATGTGACATATACTATCGCTTCTCCGGCATCGGCAGGTAATATCTTTGAAGCGCAGCTCAGTGATGCCAATGGTAGTTTTACCACCCCGGTTCCAATAGGAAGCTTACAGGGTGAAAATTCAGGAACGATCCCGGCGCTTATACCGTCCAATATTCCTCCAGGTAGTAAATACCGCATCAGGGTTGTTGCCGGCAATCCGGCTTTAACGGGGAATGATAACGGCTCTGATCTGGATGTGAAGGCAAGACCGGAGTTTGATATTACAGCCAGCGCTGCTTCAGTCTGCAAGGGCAGTCCGGTAACACTTAGTGCTAATCCCTCAGATGTGTCTTTTTTAGTAACCTGGAATAAAAGTGTTAGTGACGGGCAGCCGTTTATACCTGCTGCTACAGAGGATTATAAGGTAACGGTAGGTAATGGCAATTGCTCCGATGCGGATTCTATAACCATTACGGTTAAGCCTTTGCCAAAAATTAAAGCGTCTGCCTCTGCTACCGAAGTGTGTGCAGGCGAAAGCGTTACCCTTACCGCCCTTTTAGGCCTTAGTATCGACCCTTATACATATAGCTGGAATAAAGGTGTGGTGGATAAAAAAGCTTTTGTACCTGTGGCTACAGAAACCTATACAGTTACAGCAGTTTCCTCCGGCTGTACGAATAAAGACAGTATTGAGGTCAAGGTTAAGCCTTTGCCGAAGATTAAGGCTTCTGCCTCTGCTACCGAAGTGTGTGCAGGCGAAAGCGTTACTCTTACTGCCCTTTTAGGCCTTAGTATCGACCCTTATACCTATAGCTGGAATAAAGGTGTGGTGGATAAAAAGGCTTTTGTACCTGCGGCAACAGAAACCTACACCGTTACGGCAACTTCGGGAGGCTGTACGAATAAAGATAGTATTAAAATAACAGTTAAGTCACTTCCGGCTGTTACCGCCAGTGCATCAGGAAAATCGGTATGTACGGGCAAAAGCGTAACGTTAAAAGGACTTGTGGGAATCAGTAAAGACCCTTATACTTTAAGTTGGGATAAAAATGTTACAGACGACAAACCATTTATCCCTACGACTACAGAGAAATATACGGTGACGGTAACTGTAGGTAATTGCTTTAATAAAGACACTATAACGGTAGCCGTGTTGCCCTTGCCGGATGTTATGATAAGCGTTGTAAATGCCGTTATATGTGAAGGCGGACAAACGACGCTTACCGGACTGGGTGCTTCCACTTACGTATGGGATAAAAATGTTGTGAACGGCGTACCTTTTAGCCCTGCTAAAACAGATATCTATACAGTGACGGGTACGGATGCCAATGGCTGCAGCGATACGGCCGGGATAGAAATTAAGGTAAATCATCCTGTAGAAAACGAAATTTCCGAAACAATCTGCTCTAAATCCGTTTATCAGTTCGGTAGCCGGGAATTATCTTCAGCAGGTGTTTATAAGGAGATATTTGTAGCACGCAATGGTTGTGACAGTACTGTTACACTGAACCTTAGTGTTAGTAAGCCTGATAATGCTGTAGAGACAGATAGTAAAAAAGGACTGATAGCAGCAGAGGAGATGGCTAGCTACCAGTGGTTAAATTGTGATAAGAACAATGAAGTTATAGCGGGTGCCGATAGCAGGGTATATATGCCTTCGGAAAGCGGAAACTATGCCGTAGTCATCAGTGACGGAAACTGTACCGATACTTCCGCCTGCACTTATTTTAAAACCGGGAGCTCATCCATTGGAAGCGCCAATACCTTATCAAAAAATATAAGCGTATATCCCAACCCCGCTCAGGGCAGCCTGTATATCGTATCTGATGTGCATTTTGAGAATGCTACAGTAAATCTGATTAATATTGTTGGTCAGCGTGTAATGGTACGTAATAATGTATACGGCAGCAGGTTAGAGTTGAATATGTCCGGGATTCCTGAAGGGATATATATTCTTGACGTATCTGAAGAGTCGGAACATTTTAAAGTAAGAATAGTTAAGAAGTAAACCGGAGGGCTAAGAAACCGGACTTGAATATGATCTGCTTTATGTTTTTGCCTGGTTTCAGATTTCCCTTCATTGTAAATACGTAATGTTATGAGTGTTTTGAAATTAGCCGGGTTAAGCATAATGATACAGGCTTTACTTATTACCTGTGCCATACATAGCTTTGCCCAGGATCCGGAATTGATATGGGTACGGCAGAAAGGGGGAAAGAGCTTTGATAATGGCGCCGGTGTAACGACCGACCAAATGGGTAATGTTTATTACTGCGGGTTTATAGAAGATACGGCATACTTTAGTCCGGGCTTAAGTGGAGCATCCTTAACAGCTCTTCCCGGATCCAGGAATATTTTTATAGCCAAGATGACAGCCGAAGGACAGCATATATGGGTGCGGGGCGTAAACACCTACGGTATTAATCAGGCTCATGGTATTAAAGTGGATCGCTGGGGTAATGTGTATGTGGCAGGGCAATTTAGTGGCACCGGTATATTCGGCACTTTCAGCCTGACTGCCAACGGCACGGGAGATGCATTTATATGTAAACTGGACTCTGCCGGCAACTTCCTTTGGGTGCGTAACCTGGGTGGAATACGAGAAGATATTGCTTATGCAGTAGATGTAGATGACGAGGGAAATGCTTATATGGCCGGAACATTCCGCGAAGAATTTGAACTGGAAAATGTTGTTTACAAAGCGGATGGAGCGGGAGGGGCTTTTGTCTCCAAATTAGATAGCCAGGGTAATTTTGTATGGGTCAAAACATTTGGATCGGATAGTAAAACACGTCCCAATGGTTGTAAGGCGATGGCTGTAGATCATGAAAAAAATGTTTATGTAGTGGGGCATTTTATGCAGTCTGCAATTAACCTGAACCCGGACAAAACCAGACCATATACTATTACAACGGTTAGTCTGAATGAAGCTTTTATAACGAAACTTGATTCTGCGGGAGATTTTGTATGGGGAAAGACGCTGACTTGCGGCAACGCTGCATCATCAAGTTTTTGTAACGCCATCAGACCGGATCGATTCGGTAATGTATATATATGTGGGAGCTTTAACGGAAATGTGGAGTTCAATTCTATAGGTCAGCAAAGCCAGGCTTTCAATTTACCTTACAGTAGTTACTACATATCCAAAATGCGACCAGACGGTGAGATGATCTGGCTGAAAAAAGCACAGGCCCTGGCTAATCCTGTAGGTATAAACGTGGACTATAGAGGTGCGCCTTATATGCTTACAAGCTATACCGGGACAGCAGATATGAATCCTGGTGAAAGTCCTGCCGATTCTTTTATCGTGTCCGCACCTAAAGGTGTAAGTAATCTTTTAATATTGAAGCTGGACCCGGATGGGGTATTTGAATGGGCTAAAAATTTTAGCGGTGAAAAAACGGTCTCAGGATATGCTAATGCAATACATGTGGATCAGAATAAGAGTGTATATGTATCCGGGTGGTTTAACGGAAATATCGACTTTGATCCCACAGTGAAGGATGCAAAGTTTGAGAACTTTGGTACCGACGGTGATATATATGTTTTAAAGATTGATCAATCCTGTAACGATACTTCTTTGATTACACATGATGTTACTCTTTGCGAAGATGAATATTTGTTTGATGGTATTGCGTACCATGAAAGCGGGTTTTATGTATATAGGCTCAGGAATGGCCTGGGGTGTGACAGTACCAGGATACTTAATCTGAAGCTGAATGGTGCTGTGGCAAAGCCCGAAGTGGGTGTCGACGGGTTTGAGCTCCGTACTTTGCAGGAATATCATCATTACCAGTGGTATCGGAACAATGTAGCGATACCACGCGCTGATAGCCGCATATTTGAAGTAAAGGAGAATGGATATTATAAAGTAGCTGTAGAGAATGCGAACGGCTGTAGCGACACTTCGGAGGTATATGAAGTTAAAAATGCCAGTGGCATACATGCCCCCGAAAGAAATGCAGCTTATAGTATATATCCTAACCCCGCTCACCACCTGATTTATATGGGCAGCAGAGAAAAAGTGATACTAAAAATTACTTCGGTAGATGGGAAGTTGGTAAAAGAGATAAATACCACGTATAAAGCAGATATATCAGATCTTGCGAAGGGGTTATACTATGTTTTTGTATACCGTGTAAATGGTACTTTATTAAACCGGGAGAAAATACTTAAGCTTTAAAATCTCATAAATAGGGCTTGCTCAGTAACTTTAGAAGTACTGATTAGCAATAACTTATCTTTCGTTTTAATTTGTCTATCTGCAAGGGTTTAGGTAGTTTTTAGCTCAAAAACCTTGCAGATGGACAAACATTTTTCAATAAAGGATTTGCGTTTGTTCCTTACCATAAAAGTTGATAAGTATAATAGTCAAAATAACTTCTTCAAGCACCGTCATGCCGAGTTGGGTATTTTTGGCCCACCAAAAAATTGAAGCTGGTAATGAACAAGCTATAATACTTGTCATTGGTACCAGCGTGGAGGCATCTCCCAGGTTTACCTCATGAGATGTGTACTATCTCATGGGGCTTGGAAACGGGGAAGTTACGACACAGTTACTAATTTTGAAAAGTTACTCATTTTTCAATCATTTTGGGCATTGCTTCTCATTTTTTTTGGTTGATGAGTTTTTGGGCAAGCCCTAAATATCCTTTAAAACAGAAAATCCCCTATGTTAGAGGGGATTTTCTGTTTTAATATCAGGTATCTTGCTTTTCTGTTTCAGATCAGGCACTTAAGGCGATCAGGTTTTGCAGC
The DNA here is from genome assembly GCA_040392805.1 of Taibaiella helva. Lineage (GTDB taxonomy): Bacteria > Bacteroidota > Bacteroidia > Chitinophagales > Chitinophagaceae > Taibaiella > Taibaiella helvus_B. The sequence goes on along the minus strand of JBEBVI010000064.1, from coordinate 2,650 downwards.
AGGGCATTCTTTTCTTTCAGCTCCTGCAGATACTCCTTGGCTGCATAAGATGTTTCTATAGTATAATGTAGCTCCAGGCTGGTTATATCCTCCCTGCCCGGTGCATCTATGTTCTCTAAAAGAGCGATACCGGCAAACTCCCATTGTGTTTTTAGGTTGGTCCGTATATTATGCTTGTCCAGCTCCTGTGAGGCCAGAACAAGGGTATTTTGATAAGCTTCACGTACCGACCCGGCTTCAATGATACGCATTTGTTTGTCGAATTGATATAGTCCGGGACGATCGCTGTCATGTATACGAAATATTAATTCCGCCAGATACAAGCCTTCCGTCATATATTGTTTGTGCTTATTTGGTAATATTTTCCTGGTATTGAACCGGATCTGGTAATAAACGATAATCCGGTAAAAAAATTATATGCTGTTGTTAACGGCCTGTATGATGTTATACTTTTTTGAGCTTTCCCGAGCCGGTGATCTGTACATCTATAGCCGGTTCGCCTTTATAGTAAACGCTGCCGCTACCGCTGATCCTTACTTTAAGGCTTTCTTTAACAAAAACATGGGCATCTCCGGATCCGGCTATTTTTACAGAACTGTTTGCGGACTCCAGCCCTAACAGGTTTATAGAACCGCTGCCACCTATATCAAGATTTTCACGTGCAACAGTTCCTCCCTGTATATTTATGGCTCCGCTGCCGCTAATATTAGCATCAACACTATAAGCTGATAATGATTGTATATGTATATTGCCCGAACCGCTGATCTTCAGCCGGAGATCGGAGGTGCTGAGCGGCTCAATTACATGCATATTGCCGCTACCGCTGATAGAAAGGCTGCGGATATCGGGTGAGCTGATGTGCACCTTAATTTTCTCATCCGGTTTAATAATGGTATTGTTACGGACTCTTATAGTCAGAACGCCATTATTTAAAACGGTTTCTATGACATCAATAATGTTTTGCTGACCTTCTATAACGACTTCATATTTGTTTTCCGGGGTAATAAAAATATCAGCGGAGATTTCGGATTTGATTTCTGTGAAACCGCTCAACCCCCTGGTTTCGGTAACGATCGGGCCGGAGCCGGATACTTTACGGCATGAGGGCATGAACGCCACGCAAATGAGCAGGGCAGAAATGATTATAACGAACTTTTTCATTACGGATGTATTGATTTTAAATAAAAGCATTAATAAGCCCACTTTGTTGTATAAGACGACAAAAGTGCGGAAATACCAAGGTTAATAAATTGATAAAGAAGAATAAACTGTTTTTTAAAAGATCAAATATTCAGTTGTATACCGGCAAGTGCACCAATAAAAAGACCATTAAATGAACTATATCCTTGATGATTCCATAAGTAACGATCTTTGCGTATATCGGCCTGCCGGCGGTCAAAATTAATATAATTAAAGCTGGGGCCGGCGTATATTTCTATACATTTAAATAATTTTACTGCTGCTAATGCGCGTGCCCCCGATTTGAAATATACATCATTTCTTATATCGGACATTACCGTGTGCACAATTTCCGTATTTACCCTAAAGAGGGAGCTGAACGGAAAATGGGCACCTATACCTCCTTCCAGCACATAGCGTGCGTGCTCTTCTTTAAGGTTAAATCCTGTGCCGATTATTCCATACATCACTGAGCCCCCGGAACGGAAACCCAGCAAAGCATTTCCCATTTCGTCTATGGACAAGCCGATTTGTTTTTCGCCATTCTTAATAATGTTAACAAATCCCAGTGGATATTTACTTTCTTCGGCAATATTAATGAAGCCCGCTATTTGTACTCCTTTCACTTTTTTAGCAATATTGATGAAGCCGGCCACCTGGTTGTTTGCGTCCTGGGCTTGGTTGATAAAACCAGCTACCTGAATGGCTTCATTTTTGCCGGCTATATTCCCAAAGCCGGCTACCTGTGCTTCTGCACTTCGGGTAATATTCATAAACCCTGCAGTCTGTACCGTACTTACCTTATCAGCCATATTTAGCAGTCCGGCGATATGTACGCCATTTCCGCCCCGGGAGATATTGGCTACACCTGCGATAGCCACACCGTTGATATCACCTTTAGCTATATTGGCTACACCTGCTATAGCCGCACCTTTTGTGTGCTGTCCGGTATAATTAAAGACACCCGATACTACTGCACCGTGTACGTTATGCAGGATAATGCTGCCTACACCGGAAAGACAAAACGCATTTTCATTAAGCGATACCCCGTTTATGATATGAAAGGAGAAATTGTTAGAGCACTCCGGTGCTTCTCTCCCGTTGGTGCTTAACGGGTAAATAAAGCCGATATGTGCCGGCCAGGACTGCTGCTCCGGCTCCTGGGCGGAACTGACAATGATGAAGCAAAATAATATCAATGTAGTACAGAGCAGGAACAGTATAAAAGTACTGAATAAGTTTCGTGTCATGGAATTAATGTCTTTCGAATAAGACATTAACCGGCAGATATACCCCTATGCGGAAATTTTTTTTGAGCTTTTGAATATATGTAGTAATAATGATCCTGAATATTTCTATTCTTATGTTCTCACTTTTGGAGATGTGCAGTAAGGTCGTTTTTATTTCATTGAAAATTTTTTTTTAAAACTTTCAGAAAATATTGAAAATACAAGAATAATTATTATTTTTG
>JBEBVI010000063.1:0-14653 GCA_040392805.1 Taibaiella helva | reverse complement strand
CAGTATGCGTGAATGGTGAATATACTTATGCATATAATACCCCGGGCGCTTTATCTTATATATGGGAGCTTCCTTCAGACTGGAGGGGTTATAGCGACTCCGCCAGCATTTCCGTGTTAGCTAAAGGCAGCGGAACAATTAAGGTAACAGCTATCGGTAAGTGCGATACCGTCACTCAATATCTGGATATCGAATTAAGCATGCCGAGAGTGTCCATTAACGTAAATGGATTCGTACTGGGCACTACCAACAGCAACTATTACGACACATGGCAATGGTATCAGGAAGGATCCGAAATTGCCGGGGCTACCGACTCTACTTACAGAGTGCTTGAAAACGGGTTATATAGTGTTGTCGTTACCGGAGGCAGAGGATGTATAGATACGGCCACTTACTTAGTAACGAATGTTGCCATTGATGAATATACGGGTATTGCAGATCATATAGATATTTATCCCAATCCTGCAGAAAACATTATTCGTATTAACGCCCCCGTCGTAATTGATGCTGCGCTTATAAATGTAGAAGGGAAGGTGATCAGGAAAGTACAGAAAGCAAGAGAGGTCGCCTTAACAGGATTAAGCAATGGTATTTATTTCCTGCGTATTTATAATCCAAATGGACACTTGGTAAAAGTAGGAAAGATCATTAAGGCACAATAAGGTATTTGTGGTTTCCCGCAAGGCTACGACGAGGCAAAGATTTTTAAGCCTCCTTCGGAGGAGAGAAGCGAAAATAAAAACCGTAACATTAGCATCGGGAGGTATTTTTATCTGGTTCTCAAATCATGCTGACCAGAACAAAAGTTACGGAACGAAGTGAAGTTTCTTTTGTGGAGTGGAAGCATCCCTGATCAGAGGAGCACAGTTGAAAAGGTGTTTACACAGAGTCTACCTGAGCTGAGTCGAAGGGAGAGACATGACGAGTGAGTAGTGTTTCAGGAGTACACAGGCCATGCTAACGAACCGGAACGACCAGCGCTCTTTTTTATGAGAGAAAAAAATCTGTGCGTCTTTTGCAATTTTAACAGCAAGCCTTATTTAATAATCAATATGGCATGAATTGAGTCCTGTTATTACATACTCCATCCTCTACATAAAAACAGGGCTATACCTTATAAGTATGGCCCCGTTTTTGGAAAACAACAAAGAAAATGAATTATTTCACTATTCCTTTCATTACTTTTTCATCTACTTTCAAAGGGTATTTAGCGCGCAGTTCCGCATTCCATTTTTTCTCCAGGTAGTCTTGATAATCTGCTACTACAAAGCCTCTTGCCTCATCTAATGTTTTAGGCATTACTTCATTGTATACTTTAGCTACGAATACAGCAGAGAAGGTGCCATCTTCATTCTTGAATACCTTAGTTGCTTTACCTTCCGCAAAATTACTTTTATCTACCGGGAAACGGCTGAATTCGAAACGGCCTGACTGCTGGCTGATACGCGATTTATTATCAGCCACATCGTTGATCTCTTTCAGGGCTTCGGTAGCATCTGCGCCGGAGTTGAGCCTGGTGTGCAATTTCTCTAAATCCACCTCGCTGCCAGACTGGTATACCGTACCGTCAAATCCCGGCTGCCAATTATACTTTGATTTATTTTGCTCATAAAACTCTGCCAGGCCTATAGTATCTCTTGATGCTTTACTCCAGACGTTCTTGTCCATCAGGTCGAAAAGCAGGATACCGTCCCTGTATTCTGTGATCAGGTTTTTAAATTCTGTATTATTCTTTTCCAGATCCTCCTGCTGCAGGTCGTTGAGAATAGCATTCTGGTACATTTTATACAGGTCCCGCACAGCGGTTTCCCTGCTTCCGATGATCTTTCCTCTTGTAATACCTGATGCATATTGTACAAAGTCGTACTGAGTATATTTTTTACCGCCTACTTCAAATAATACAGCCGTATAGTTTTTAAAGTCATCCGCATTAAACACTTTTTCTTTAACTGTATCTGCAGGCATGGCATTTATTACCGCTGGCAGGTTTTCCGAATGGTCTTTAAATCCGAACTGGTTCTTGATTTTATTCTGGTAAGCTTCTTTAGCCAATGTGGCACGGCTATCGTTCTCCACTCTCCTGGTAAGGTTATCTTTTATACTATCAAAAGGTTGCAGCGGTATTTTTTTAACTAGTCTGATTAAATGTACGCCGTATTCCGTTTCGATAGGGCCGGCTATATCCCCCGGCTTTTTCAATGCAAAGGCCGCAGATTCAAATGCAGGTGTATATTTTCCAACGCCGAAAGGCTCCATCATTCCACCTTTGCTCTTAGAAAACTTATCATCGGAATATTCTTCTGCCAGCTTATCAAAAGATGCTCCTTTCTTCAGTTTTGCCTTCAATTCTTCTATAGTAGCTTCTGCCTGCGTTACACCTTCGGCGCCTTTGGATTTTGGAGTCCCAATCATTATTTGTTGCAGCTGAACCTGCCCCTGGCTTTTGCGGCGATCTTCAACCTTTACAATATGATATCCGAACTGGGAGCGGAAAGGAGCAGAAACCTTACCTACCGGGGTTTCATAAGCCGCATTCTCTACGGGGAATACCACCTGCAATGCAGTGATATAACCTATCTCTCCTCCATTAGCTGCAGAGCCTTTATCTTCGGAATAACGTTTGGCCATTTCAGCAAAATCGGCTTTATTGCCTGCTACTTCATTATAAATACTGTCAATCTTCCTGTAAGCCTGAACCGTATCATCATTAGGCTTTACAGATACAAGAATGTGCGCCACCTTAACCTCTTCCTTCATACGGTCGTAAGCCTGCTTCACCAACCCCTTCGTCACTTCTTTATCCGACAGGTAAGTACGGGCAAGCTGACCTTTGTAGTTATTCAGTTCTGCAATCAGTGCGGACGTAGTATCCAGCTTCATGCTTTCGGCTTCTTTAACCTTCATTCTGAATAATGAATACAGGTCGAGATATTCCTTTACTGCTTTACTGCTGAAGTCCGGCTTTTTCTGAGCATTATTTTTCTGATATACCCTTAAAAATTCTTCCTTACTCACCTCATTAGGTCCATAAGTAAATAAAGTCTGGGCATGGGTAGAAAGTGCAGTAAACGCAGCCCCTATGCCAATGGCAATCGAAAAAATGACACGCATGGTTTAATATTTATTTTTTTAATCGGGCGTAAAGATAAAAAAGTATTTTTTGGGATGTATGACAAGGTGTTAACACGAATGTTAATAGCACATTACTTCCATACTAATTTATCAATAACATCTCACCCGTTTGCTATTGAAAGCATATGTTGTATATAGCACTTATAGAAGTCAGGCATGATTAGGTCAGAAGGCCCTGTTAATGCCAACTACCCAGCGTGCAGCCATATATTGCGGCATGTTTAAAGTTGTCCTGTTTACAAAAACAGGCATATCAAAACGTAAAGTCAGTGGCTTTGCTTTATTTAGGCTTCCCCATTTTTTTATGGTGAAAGCCACTCCCGGACCGGCATCAAAGCGTATATCCGAAACGATACCGGCAGGTGTCAGCTCCTGGTACCGGATACCATCAAAAGTGCTGAGTTCTATGATTCCTGCATCAGCAAAGGCGTACAAGGCTACATTCAACCAGTTCTTTGAGAAGGAGGGTTGCCATTTGATATAATTGGAAAAGTCAACCTCCATATTTAATGCAGCACCGCTTCTTCCTTTGTATGCAGTGTACAGCTTGCCGGATCGGTTATCGGTAGCATAGTAGCCGGCGTACCCTTTCATATTGAGCCCGCCCCCATAATGAAAATGATTACTTTCATAAGATGAAAAACCGGTCCATGAATAAGGTACAAAACCCTGGCTCCGTACATATTTATTATTCATCATCTCCTCGGGATTAGCTCCGGCCAGGAACAAAGCACTTTCATACGGCATGCTGTTTCCCAGGCCTAAACGGCCGAACAGCCGGGTACGAACGATCAAACGATGCCAGGTATGTGTATTCACCCATTCCAGCTGGGCATAATTATAATCAAAGGCCTGGGTCAAAAACGGCGCCGAACCCGACAACATCAAACTTCCTTTACCATTCTTATAGCGGTACTGACCCTGGTAGCTCAGGTTTAACCGCGTATTCATACCTGTCCTGCTGCTGCTCCACTCCGCAGGGTATAACAAATAATCCATACTCTGTTTATCGCGGTACATAGCCCCTAAAGTCAGACTAAGCTGCTTATCCAGGCCGATATTCCAGTTTCCGCCTATATGATGCCGCCAAAATCCGTCTATAAAGCGACTGCCCATATTGACCATAAGCTGTGGCTGCCGGTAGCTTAATGGTGTCTGGAAATTAATCGTGTAATTGATCCATCGTGCAAAATTTCCCTCAGGTAATGGCGTATCAAACCTGTTCCATTTACCCCAGCCGGTATTCATCCATATAGTTCCTTCTACTTTATAGAACACATTTAAATAATTCCCGTTAAAATGTATGCCCGGCTTGATCCCATCTAAGGCATTATACCAGATATCCGGCCTGAAATAAAACCTGTACACCTCCCTGTCAGCCGGCTGATAGAAACCGGCATCCCATGCTACTTTTACTTTTTGCCTGTCTAACAATGCCCCTTTTACCCTCGAGTTGTTCAGCATCATGACATCAGGCAGCCGGCGTGAAGTATCTATAATCACCCTTCGTATACCTTCAGGTGCCGCTATCGTTGTACGGTGTACCTTGTTTAATTTTCCCCAGCCTATCCATCTTGGTAATAAGCTGTCCGGATTTACTTTGCTGAACCAGGTATTGGGAATCGTATAGCTTTTTGCCGTGCCTTCAGGAGTAATAACCGTAAAGTCCACAGGCATTTGCATAGTTCCTTTTCTTTTAAAAGTAAGCTCAAAGCTGTCTGTCCCTCTTATTTTTTTAATCCTGCCAATGCTGTAGTCGAGGTTCTTTGTTGTTTCTAACCACTGATCAAAAAACCAGTTAAGGTCAACCCCCGTAAAAGAAATGACGGAATTGCGGAAGTCTTCAAAGTAAGGATGTGCGAATTTCCATTGCCGGACATAATGTTTCATTGCTGCGCTGAAAAGACTATCCCCCAATACATATTGCAGGTTATACAACATAGCCGCCGTTTTATAATAAACCAGGCGATAACCTCCGCCATGTCCCAATGCCCCGTTGAAATCATCCGAATGAGTATTCAACTGGTAGTCGTTACCGGTTGCGGCATCTGATATATATGGTGTCAATGCCCTGGCATCACGCGTGCGGCGCCGTATGGAAAAATTTTTAACCCAGGAGGAAGCGTAAGGCTGATCCATCCAGATGGTGCTGTCCATTTGTTCCAAACCTTCCGCCGTCAGGAACTGGGTAAACCCTTCATCCAAAGCGGCCCGGTATGTTTCATTGCTTCCGACCATTCCATAAAACCAGTTGTGCGCTATTTCATGCACCAGCAAGCTGCGATAGCCCGGGTCACTTCCGCCATCCATAGTGATCATCGGGTACTCCATCCCGTCGTTGGCATCGGCGGCCACCATTTTAGGATAATGATACAGGCCATAGTTCTCAGAAAAAGTTTTGATGATCTGTGCCACAAACTCTGCGGCATTCTGCCATCCAGAAGCATGAGGCTCCTGGGCTATGGCTACGCATTCCACACCATTCCAGTATGCTGTGCCTATACGGTAGCTCGGATCTGCGGTAAATGCAAAGTCATGCACATGTTCTGCATAAAAATGCCAGATCTTACGCTCACCTTCTTTGTAGGGTATAATAGTTGAAGGCGGCTCATTCCAGGGTTTGTCTGCAAAATTCTTCAGGTCCAGCCTCTGTCTTAATTTCTCCGGCAACACGTCATTTCTGTTCTGTAGTACCCCGGTTGCTTCTACAATATAGTTTGAGGCAAAATCCAGCGAGACATCATAAGTTCCAAAGTCGCCATAGAATTCCTTCCCCAGGTGCTGATGTGTGTCCCATCCGAATTTAGCATCGTATACACAGATCTTCGGGAACCACTGGCAACCGTTATAGTGCATAAAGCCCCAGGCATCATACATCTGCATGCGTCGTCTTGTACCACCACGGTCAAAATAAGTATTGAACTTCATGGAGAAGGTAACGGAACCGCCCGGAAGCAAGGGCCGGGGCAAAGTGACCTTTAGTATCGTATTATCCAATTCCGTTTGTACTGGCATTCCATCTGCCTGCATATTTTCTATTACAATACCCAGACCTGCAGCTTCATACCTTCCCAGCCTGGGTATTACACTGTTGGCCTGCTCTAAAAGATGGGTATAGGAGCCTTTAATAAATGCATTCTGGAACAAGTGGAAGAACACAAATGTCAGCGTATCGGGAGAATTATTATAGTATACCAGCTCTTCCGTCCCGTTTATCCGATGTGTTCGCTCATCCACCCGGGCCTTTATGGTATAAGCAACATCCTGCTGCCAGTAAGCGGCATGAGGCTTCCTGTTTTTCCAATAAAGCTCCGGCTGCTGATAAATAATGGATGGCGCTTGTGCCCAGCCCGTTTGGGACGTGAGTATAAATGTGAACAGTGTAAGAAAGACAGCAAGGGTAAATCTCATTTCTTTATTTTTCAAACCGTGAATATAAAAACTTCCCTGATAAAACAGATTGGCTGTATTTAAAAAACTTTGAGCGCCATTCCTTTAATTATAAAAATACCCTGAGCACGGTATTGCCATAACCTGTATTTGCATGCATCTTTGCGCCATAACAAAAAAAACGAAAGTTCATGAAACGAATATCAGCAATCTTAACGGTTTCTATTTTGTCCTTTTCAATATGCGACCGCACGGATGTCACTCATGACAACAATAATAACAACAATAATAATAATAATAAACCCAATACCGCACCGGATCTGGTAAATATACTACAGATCAGTGATGCCAAAGGCGCCTTTGTCGGCGTGATGTCGGTATCTGAACAGAGCACTCCTATGGGCAATATAACCATGACCATCGGTACAGCAGTTGCGGTAGTAGGTGATCTTACAGCTGGGAAATATGAGGATGTAGGAAAAGTACAATGCTATGTAGGATCAACTCCTAAGGCTTATGAGCTTACGAAACAGGACAACAACTCTTATGTTTTTATCCCATCTATGACTGACCCGACCGGGATACCCTACACACAGGGATCAGCTGGAATACCTTTCTGGGAAGTACCTTCTTTAAACATCAGTACAAGTTCTTATTACCAATTTCCTTCCGTACCGGAGATCACTTCATCGCTGACAATAAGCAAAGCATCAGGATATGAGGCAACGGTATCCGGATATGATGGCGCCGCGGAGGTTCTGTATTCCATTTCGTCAAATGGCAAATCAGTACATAAGATAATCAAAGCTTCGGATGCAGAATTTGGGCAAAAGAAGGCGGTATTTACGGCCAGTGAGCTAAGCGTCTTAGATAATTCTGACATGGCTTTGTTGCAAGTAGCTCCCTATACAATCCACGACAAGGTAATTGACGGTAATAAGTATTATTTTATCAATGAGGTAGCCGTCACCAAATCCGTGAAATTACAGTAGGTGAAGGCTACACGAGGAAAAAGATCATCCGGCCGCCTGTATCAGGAGGTCGGATGATCTTCTATTCAGAAATGGTAATGGCTCAATGATAACATGGTCCCTAATTACCCAATAACCTTTCCATCACATAAAAAACGGCAGGGCATACTGTAGCATTTTTCTGTGTTAACCGGGGCTGCTTCAATAATACATCTTCATCCGTGTAGGGATAACGGGCACAATCCCGCGGACGGTCTTCGTATATGCTGCAGTAATTATCTTCGCCAAGGAAAGGGCAAGGGTGCGTAGTGACTACATAATCACCATCCTCATCCATACGCAGATAGGTTTCTATAAACACCGATTCTTTCATCCGAAGCCGGCGGGCTATACGGCGTATATCCGGCATCTTAAACCGAGGGGAGTAATTGCGGCAACAGTTGGCGCATTGAAGGCAGTCAATCTTTTCAAAGGCTTCATGATGTAAGGAGGGCAATAGCCTGAGCACTTTGCCTTTATCTGCACGGTCCAGGAAGTTGCGATAAGCCTTGGCATGTTCCTTTCCCAATTGCTCATACTGTGTTATTTTAATCTCTGACATATTACCTATAAACCGGTGAACAATGGATCAACGGGCTGTATGGCGTTTCAGACAACAGAAGCGCCCAGCTCTTCAAAGTATCCCGTCTTCTTATTCTTACGTACATTGTCCCAGTGGAAATAACGGCCATTCATAGCCACATATACCCCATGAGGCAATGTTTGCAGAAATGCTAAAGCGGCGCCCAGATTGAAGAATCCGTCAGAACTTCCGAATTTATAAGGAATCATAGCTCCGGTAATGACAATCGTTTTAGCCAGATTGGCCTTAGCAAGGTATTCTGCCGTAACCTGCATCGTATCGGTGCCATGAGTGATTAAAATGCGCTCCTCTGCAGCCGACTGGCAGGAATGCAGAATAAGCTCACGGTCATTATCCGTCATATCAAGACTATCGACCATCATTAAGGTCCTGATTTCGGCCGGAACGGTACATCGTCCCAGCTTCAGCATTTCGGGCACATGCGTTTCTTCAAAATCCAGCTTACCATTGATCATATCATATTCCTTGTCAAAGGTACCGCCGGTAATCAATATTCGAATTGCCATTTTTTTCAATTATGATGTTCAATTACGAATTACGAATCGACAAATTACAGTTCACCGGTTCGTAATTCGTGGTTCCCGGATCTTCTAACTAAATTTTGCAATGATCTCCGGTATTCTTTGCTGGAGCTCGTCTTCGGAGATAGGTTGTTTTTCAAATTTCTTACCCGTGATATGCTCATACAGCTCTATATAACGATCGGAAACACTGTTCACAAACTCATCGGTCATTTCCGGTATGGTTTGTCCCTCTTTTCCCTGGAAGCCATTTTCCATCAGCCACTCTCTCACAAATTCTTTGGACAGCTGACGTTGCTGCTCTCCTCTCTGCTGCCGTTCTTCAAATCCTTCACTATAAAAATAGCGGGAAGAATCGGGAGTATTTATTTCATCTATCAGATAAATATCATCACCAATTTTTCCGAATTCATATTTTGTATCCACTAAGATCAGACCACGTTCTTTAGCCATTTCCCTGCCCCGTTGGAATAAAGCCCTGGTATATTGCTCCAACCTGGCATAATCTTCTTCAGAAACCAGCCCTGTTCTGATGATCTCTTCCCTGCTGATATCTTCGTCATGACCCTCATGCGCTTTGGTTGTCGGCGTAATAATGGGCTCTTCAAAAAAGTCGTTTTCCTTCAATCCTTCCGGAAGCGCTACCCCGCATAATGCACGGGCTCCACTTTTGTAGGTGCGCCAGGCATGCCCTGTAAGGTTACCCCTGATAACCATCTCTATGGGAAACGTTTCGCATTTTAATCCTATAGTGGCATTGGGCAGGCTGGAGCCGTCCAGCACCCAGTTGGGCACAATATCCCGGGTTGCTTCCAGGAAATAGGTAGCAATCTGGTTTAATACTTGCCCCTTAAAAGGAATGAGCCGGGGCAGTACTACATCAAATGCAGAAATACGATCGCTCACCACCATAGCCAGGTATTTATCACTGACGGTATACACATCACGCACTTTACCTTTATAAAAGGCGGTCTGATTGGGTAACTGTAACATTGTTATTGATTTATTATGATTTATAATTATCCGGTTTGCAAAAGTACAGATTCTGGACAATCTGTCTCATGAAAGTTTAGCAGTTTTTTCTGATACGTTTATTAAGGTTATAGCAACTTTTACAGGATAGCGGGCACAACTTATTATTATTTTTTTATTTTTATTGTCATAAAAAGGTGATTCCCTGTGGAAAGGTATATCGGAAGATGTATTCTGGTACTTCCTAGTATTTCTTCTACCCTGACGCCGACAAAATATTTGACACAGGAAAAGGATTCCTGTTCCTGGATAGAAGACATTTTCCCGAACCACAGGAAGTCACAGCACAACGCTATGTAGATAAGCTGGTAAAAGTGTTTCTTACCAATGGAGCAAAGCAGTAGATATTGGATTTCCCTGATGTTACACTTGCCTTTGTTAAGCACGTAAAAAATGTAATGTAGCCGAAAAATGTAGTATCAATTGCAATACATTTTTTCCTCCTTCCTTACTGAATTTTCAACAATAGGACCAAGATACATCCTATGGCAAATCCCGATACCGCACCGAATACCTGAATAAACCTCTGTTCTTTTTTCGTATTTTGAATGAGCAGGGCTTCTAATTTACCTTCGGGCATCTTTTCAAACATAGCTTGCACCATCTGCTCTGGTTTTAATGTACTCATTATTAAGCTACTGAATTTTTCCAACACCTCCGGAAGTAAAGAATAAATTTCCTCCATCAGGCTGGCCTTCATCAGTTCTATTGTTTTATCTCCGATAAACATGGCTATTGCAGGCATTTTTTCTTTCAGTTTTTCCTTCAGAAAAATGTCAATATGATTTTCTACAAATGGTATTAAATCTGCTACGACCTTATTCCCTTTTTCCCCTTTCAGCCAATTATTTGTAACAGTATCGATGTTAACCTGCTGAGCTGCCTTCCCGGCATAATACGGAACACGCTGAGGCAATACTTTACCCAACAGATAATTGAGCAAGGTTAAATGTAACAGCCAGCCGATACCGGCAGCTATAAAGGGAAAGAAATACAAGTACATAAAGCAAAAATAATAAGCTGCTGCCAAACCGGGAAAATAAAAAGGGGCAAAATAAAGGTTATCTATACCTGCTGTACGTAATAATCGTTTTTCCGCAGTCAAAATATATTAACTTTGCGACTCATCAAAAAACATACAAATAAATATCAGATGATACGTATCACCTTACCGGATGGCGCTGTACGTGAATACGAACCTGGCGTTTCGGCATTAGATATAGCCAAATCCATCAGCGAAGGCCTGGCAAGAAAAATACTTGCTGCGGAAGTAAATGGAAAAGTAGTAGATGCTTTTCGTCCTATTAACAGCGATGCATCTCTTAAATTGCTGACATGGACGGATGAAGGTGGTAAATCTACATTCTGGCATAGTTCAGCTCACCTGATGGCTGAGGCCATAGAATCTATATTTCCCGGAACAAAATTCGGGATCGGACCGGCTATTGAAACCGGCTTTTATTATGATATAGACCTGGGAGATCAGAAAATCGAAGAGCAGGACCTGGCCAAAATCGAAAAGAAGTTTAAAGAGCTGGCGGCCCAAAAAGAGCAGTACACCAGGAGCGAGGTGTCCAAAGCTGATGCTATAAAGTATTTTACAGAAAAAGGAGATGAGTACAAATTAGAGCTTATAGATGGCCTGCAGGATGGTGAAATCACTTTTTACCAGCAGGGTAATTTTACAGACTTATGCCGCGGGCCACATATCCCGAATACCGGGTTTATTAAGGCCGTAAAGCTTACTAATATCGCCGGCGCTTATTGGCGTGGAGATGAAAAAAATAAAATGCTGACCCGTATTTACGGGGTAACTTTCCCTTCTCAGAAAGAACTGGACGAATATCTGGCCATGCTGGAAGAAGCGAAGAAAAGGGACCATAGGAAACTGGGTAAGGAATTACAGCTTTTTACTTTTTCAGAAAAAGTAGGAAGCGGGCTGCCTTTGTGGCTGCCCAAAGGGGCTATGTTGCGCCAGCGTTTACAGGATTTTTTACAGGCAGCACAGATAGAAACCGGGTATCTGCCGGTAATTACGCCGCATATCGGCAATGTCAATCTCTATAAAACTTCCGGCCACTACGAAAAATATGGAGCCGATAGCTTTCAGGCGATAAAGACACCACATGAAGGTGAGGAGTTTTTCCTTAAGCCAATGAACTGTCCCCACCACTGCGAGATCTATAAGGCATCTCCTAAATCTTATAAAGACCTCCCGGTACGGTTCGCCGAGTTCGGTACTGTTTACCGGTACGAGCAGGCAGGTGAACTACATGGCCTTACCCGCGTACGTGGCTTCACACAGGATGATGCACACCTGTTTTGCCGCCCCGATCAGGTGAAAGAAGAATTTAAAAAAGTAATTGACCTGGTATTGTACACCTTTAATTCTTTAGGATTTACAGAGTACACCGCCCAGGTTTCGCTCAGGGATAAAAACAATAAAGAGAAATATATAGGCACAGATGAAAACTGGGAGATTGCCGAAAACTCCATCCGCGAGGCTGCAGCAGAAAAAGGACTTATTACCATTGAGGTAGAAGGCGAGGCTGCATTCTACGGACCTAAGCTGGATTTCATGGTTCGCGATGCCCTGGGTCGTAAATGGCAACTGGGCACTATCCAGGTAGATTATAATCTTCCGGAGCGCTTCGAGTTGGAGTATGTGGACAGCGACAACACACGCAAACGGCCTGTAATGATACACCGGGCTCCTTTTGGCTCGCTGGAACGCTTTATTGCCGTATTGCTGGAACATTGCGGCGGTAACCTGCCTCTGTGGCTTGCACCTACGCAAGTAAAAGTGCTGCCTATATCTGAAAAATTCCTGCCCTATGCCCAACAGGTAGCTGAACAGCTAAAACAACAGGGTATCCGTGCAGAGGTTGATGAGCGTAATGAAAAGATCGGCAAGCTTATTCGCGATACAGAGTTGGAAAAGGTGCCTTATATGCTGGTCATAGGGGAAAAAGAAATGAATGAGCAAACAGTTTCGGTACGGCGCCATGGCAAAGGTGATCTGGGTGTGCAGACTATTGCAGTGTTTGCTGGAAATGTAAAAGCAGAAGTAGATGCAAGAATCTTAAAATGACGATACAATGCTTAGGCAAATAGTCAAAATAACCTCCCAACGTACCGTCATGTCGACCGAACCCCGAGTTTGTCGAGGGGGAGAGTGGAGACATCTCCCTAGTATTGAAACCAGGGAGTTATTTCAAGACGATTACTTAAATAGATTTCATAAAAATAAAAACCTGGCAGGTGCTCGCCTGCCAGGTTTTTATTTTTATCCCTACGTAACCGCCCCGCTGTCCGACAGAGTTAAGCGAAGCGCTCTCTGCAGACAAATAATAGAACGGAGTCTTTGGACTCCGGTTATTATGTTAGTAAAGCACCGAGAGATCAGAACAAGTATGCTTGCCACAGGCAAGATAATAGTTATGCGAGACTGCAAGTCTCGCACAGCTGGGCATAAACCGGATTAAGAGGCATATATTTACAATCGTAAAACTAACCCAATAAGTAATTTTGCTTTACCTCATCCTGATCTGCATTTTTATTTCAGCAACTGTCATACAGCTGCATTTTGCCTGGTTCTTTAACTGGCAGCCGACAGTGAGGGCAATAGAAATTCCTCCGGCAAGTGCCGTACCTGTTTCTGTTATTATTTGTGCAAAAAATGAAGCCCGAAACCTGGCTCAATTCCTCCCATATGTTTTGCAGCAAAACTATCCGAAAGAGCTATTTGAGGTGATAGTGGTGAACGATGCATCAACAGATAACACTTTAACCGTGTTAGAGGATTTACAGAAAAAGTTTGCTAACCTGTATACCGTTCATATTCCTGAAGGTATTCAAAGAACGATGCCTGGTAAAAAACATGCACTGCAACAAGGTATACAGGCAGCAAGGCACAACCGGTTGTTATTAACCGATGCGGACTGCAAACCTGCTTCGGATCAATGGCTCGCGAAAATGATAGGTGCCTCTACGGATATTGTCTTAGGTTATGGCGCATACGAGGCACAACCGGGATTACTGAATAAATTTATCCGCTGGGAAACCCTGCACACCTGTATGCAATATAGTAGCTATGCTATGCATAGGAAAGCATATATGGGCGTAGGCAGAAATTTATCCTATACCAAGTCCTTGCTGGCAGAAGTAGAAGCCGATCCTGATTTTATATTCCAATATACTCAATTACCGTCAGGTGATGATGATTTGCTCATCAATAAAATTGCACATACACAAAATGTATCCGTATGCTTAAATAAAGAAGCCCATACGATATCGCTGCCGGTGCACAGCTGGAAAGCCTGGTGGAAACAGAAGACCCGCCACGTCAGTACGGGGAAATATTATACCGGGCAAATAAAAAGCTTGCTGGGCCTGTATGCTTTAAGTCATGGTTTGTATTGGCTTACAGGGCTCACTTTGTTATGCATTCCGCTTATTATACCGCAAAACAGAACAGGTCTGTTGTATGCCCTAACAGCTCTGTTTTTTATAAGATTGTCCTGTTATTGGTTATTGGCGTATAAATGGTACCGGCAGCTTAATGAAAAAAGTTTATGGATATTTTATCCTGTGGGAGATTTAGGATGGGGTATATATAATCTTTTACTTTCGCCATATATTTTTTGGAAAAACAAGATGAAGTGGAAGTAATGGTGTTTACCATTCAAGCATATTATATTTAGTGCAGGGTTCAACCCGTATTCTAAGATAGTGGATATCTCACAGGATAAAAATGTGTAAAAGTTCGACTCCCTGTTTACTCACCCTCCTTACTCGTTCCCGTCATACTGAAAGGTGTAACTCCACAAAGTTGGATAAACTATCAATTCAAAATATAACTGCCTCAAAAAAAAACAGGTACATTTTTGTCCACTTGAAAAAAGTGACCCACAAAACAGAAGCAAGCACTGCTGGAGAGCAACTTGTGGAGGGATAGTGTAATG
>JBEBVI010000062.1:0-14750 GCA_040392805.1 Taibaiella helva | reverse complement strand
CAAGGTTGCCCTACATAGATGCGATACAGGTTACTTTTCACGAAACCCGGTCACTGGAATTTTTATTGTTCAGCCAGGATAAGCTGGATTTTATAAATGGCATCGACGGCTCCATGAAGGATATGGTACTGACCAAAAAAGGAGATCTGAAACCACAGTTTGAAAACAGAATAAACTTAGATAAACATTTGTACCTGAACACAGAATACTTAGGTATTAATGTGGACACGTCCGGCATTGTTCTCAAAGAAAATCCATTACTTGTAAAGAAGATCCGCCAGGCTATGAACTATGCTATTGACCGGCAGAAGATCGTTACTTATTTCAGGAATGGCGTGGGCAGGGCAGCTACCCGGGGATTCACCCCTCCCGATATGCCAGGCATAGCTAACGGGCCGGTACATGGATATAGCTATAATCCCTCTAAAGCACTGGCTTTGCTGGCAGAGGCGGGATTTCCGAATGGAAAGGGCTTACCTGAAATCGTGTTGACAGCCCCGGATGCTTATGTAGATGTGTGCAACTTTGTTGCTACCCAGCTCAATGAAGTGGGTATACCCGTAAAGGTACAGGTAATGATGAATGGCCTGCTGCGTCAAATGATGATGAAAACGGAACTACCTTTATTTAAGGCTGCCTGGATCGCTGACTATCCTGATGCGGAAAGCTTTCTTGCCTGTTTTTATAGTGAATTCCCGGCACCACCCAATTATTCCCGCTTTAAGAATGCCACTTTTGACCGCTGGTATACCGAAAGCATGAGGGCAGAAAGTGATTCGTTACGATTTTTGCTATACGGGAAGATGGATAGCCTTGTCAGCGAGGAAGCGGTGGTCATTCCTCTTTTTTACGATGAAATGCTTCACTTTACACGCAAAAATATCTCGGGTTTAAGAAGAAATGCATTAAACATCATTGATGTGAAAAGGGTACAGAAAGAATAATTTTGTTTTATTTTGAAACTATTACTACTTTTGCGCCCCGATGGCGAGGTAGCTCAGGCGGTTAGAGCGCAGGATTCATAACCCTGAGGTCTCGGGTTCAATTCCCGATCTCGCTACTTAGACAAGGATTTAAGATGCTGACATATAGCATTTTGAATCCTTTTATTTTGGAGAGAAACTTTCACTTTTAAGGTCATACCCAGCTTGGAAATAACTGCTGACTATAAATCATGATCCGATTATATTCTGTATTTGGCTCAGATATATCTAAAAAATGAGCCGAACAAGTCCGGTTACTATTACGTTATAGCTTAAACTTGATTTATTACATTTGCCTGCACATGCAGACAGAATATCTTATTGTCGGTCAGGGTATAGCCGGAACACTTTTGAGTGGGGAACTGCTCCGGCGGGGTAAAGAGGTTTTGGTGATAGATGATACTAACGCTGCTTATACCTCGAGTAAAATGGCCGGTGCATTAATCAATCCTGTTGCAGGAAGAAAATGGGACTGCTCGGAAAGCCAGGAACAGTTTTACCACTATGCATTATCTTATTATAGCCGATTAGAACAAGATATCGAATCTGATGTACTGACAAAATTGCCTTTGTACATTTTTCATCCGAATGGTGAGGAGCATACGCTATTTGCTTTACAGGAAAGAGATAATGTTTATCTCAGCGAAACGGAACATAACTTTTGGATTGAGTATTTCCAGGGTAAATATGGCGTAGGAACTATTCAACCTGTAGGATTAATAAATAACCGTAAGCTGTTGCATACCTGGCAGACTATACTCCGCGATAAAGGCTTGTTGATAGATGCAGTCTTTGATATAAACGCTCTGAATATAGTAGCTAACGGTATTGATTATAAAGATATAAAGGCAGATAAGGTTATTTTTTGTGAAGGTGCATCCGGTGTCAGCAATCCTTTTTTTAGCTCGCTTCCCTTTACGGAGAATGCCGGAGATGTACTTATACTCCATATTCCCGGATTGCCATCCGATGCTGTATATCATTATAAAGATGTACGGCTGATTCCGCTGGGAGAAAACCGCTTCTGGTGTGGCAGTAACTACAGGTGGAATGTTTCGTCTTTGGTCCCGGATAAGCAATGGGCTTCCGCAACCCGGTTAACACTGGAAGAATGGCTGAAAATTCCCTTTGAGATAAGTGATCACCTGGTGGCACGACGCCCTACTACTGCGGGACAATTTCCCCTTATCGGCATGCATCCCCGTTATAACGGAATAGGCATATTTAACGGATTAGGTACACGGGGCTTTTCTTCGGCTCCATTTTGGGTAGCATCCTTTGCAGACTACCTGTCAGGTATCAATCGGTCTGTTAAAGGCTACGACCAGGAACGTTTTAACAGGTACTTTTAATGAGAAGTCAGAGTAAGGAATTGCCGGTCAGATTAGTTAGTTTCCTTACCTTCTACCTGGAAAAAGTAAGGAAACTAGTAAAGACTACGATATAATTAATACACATACTGCATGGAGCGTATATCTTCTTTCTGTAGTAAAAACATACACAGACGGGATTGTCCTATACCGCCACCTATAGACAGTGGTAATGTTCCGTTTACTATCTGCTGATGAAAATTACTTGTATGCTGTATTTTTCTCTTATGACATTCCTGCTGGTATAACAGCGCCTGTGCATCTACTCTTATTCCCATTGAGGAGATTTCCAGAGCACTTTGCAGCGGTTCGTGCCATAGCAGAATATCTCCGTTTAGCCCGTGATAATTGTTTATGGTAAAAGTGCTCCAGTCATCATAATCTGTTGCACGGCTGTCGTGCGGGGTACCGTCACTTAGGTTGCCGCCTATGCCAATAATGAAGACTGCACCATATTCTTTGGTAATACGATGCTCTCGCTCTTTTGCGGATATGCCGGGATAGCGCTGTAATAAATCTTCGGAATGCCAGAACATTATATGCTCAGGTAAGCGGTTTTTATATTGGGGATAGGCTGCTTCGAGGATATTTGCCGTGTTATATATTTCATTATATATATGCTCTACGGTACTTTCTAGGAAATCCAGACACCGGTCCTTTTTATCGATTACCAGCTCCCAGTCCCATTGATCAACCAGGTTGGAATGAATGACAGAACGTTGCTCTTCGGTTCTGATGGCTATCATATTGGTGATAATGCCTTCATGCATGGGTATATCAAGCTCTTTGAGGCGTATACGTTTCCATTTGGCCAGCGAATGCACAATGGCATAAAGATCGTTGCTGTTTCTGGTTCGAAAAGTGACCGGAGACTCCCGATTATTCAGATCGTCATTGAGTCCGGAATGATGTGGGACATATAAAGGTGCGAATACCGGATGGAGCCGGAGCCGGTCGCTCAGATGCCGGCTAAAGTTTTGTTTGATAAATTGTATAGTAGCTTCTGTTTGTAGATCTGATATGCAAATGGACATTTTTGTTGTACTTTATTATGTGTTATAATATATTTAGGTATCCGGTATGGGTGTGAGGACAATGCTTTTAAGATCACAGGAAAGCGTTTTAAAAACATTGCCCGTACAATTGATTAGCGTTGGAAACAGATTGGCTGGGGGATGATTTTCCATTTTAAAGTGTTTTAATTTATTGAGCTAACAGTTATAAAAAGAAAAAGCCTTCCGTGAGTAACAGAAGGCTTTTTCTTTTTATAAAAATGTGACTTATAGATTATTAGTAATGCACCTCCTGTTCGTAATAAAAGTGATTATTATTACGATTCCTATTTGGTGTGTTGACTGTATGACGAAATGGCGTTTGCATTAACGGAGGCAAAGATAGAAATCTATGATCAATTTTTAATGAGAATTTTGAGTGGATATAACATGTGATGTTTTTATTGTATGATATGTTTTGGTAAGGCTTGCACACTAAAACGCAAATCCCTACTTTTGCAGCATTATTTTCGAAACACACTCTTATGGCAATAGTCGATATAGTAATGCCCAAAATGGGCGAAAGTATAATGGAAGCAACGGTACTCAAATGGCACAAGCAGTTGGGTGATGTGGTGAAGATGGATGAAACGCTGTTAGAGATCGCTACCGATAAAGTAGATAGCGAAGTGCCTTCTACGGCAGCGGGTACTCTGACCGAGATCCTTTTTAAGGAAAATGATGTTGTTCCCGTTGGCACCGTTATAGCACGTATTGATGCAGCCGGTACCGCGTCGGGAGCGGTTGAAAAACCAGTAACGGAAACACAAAACCAGCCGCAACCTCAACCAGAGGTGTCTTCTATCCCTACGCCGGAAGCTACCGGTTCTGTTCCTTCCGGCAACCGTTTTTATTCTCCTCTGGTGCTGAATATAGCCGCAAAGGAAGGCATAAGTATGTCGGAGTTGGAGAAAATTCCCGGAACAGGAAATGAAGGTCGAGTGACCAAGAAGGATATGTTGCAGTATGTGTCCAATAGAGGTAGTCAACCGGTTGCCGACGCAGCACCGGTATCTAAGCCGGTTAGCACCATACAGGCAGTTACTACTACGTCCACCAGTTACGGTGATAATGTAGAGATTATCGAAATGGACCGTATGCGTAAGCTTATTGCCGACCATATGGTGAGGAGTAAAGCGACATCGCCGCACGTAACCAGCTTTACCGAGGCCGATGTAACCAATCTGGTAAAATGGAGAGAAAAGAATAAAAAGGCCTTTGAATCAAAGTATGGAGAGAAGATCACTTTTACGCCTATTTTTATAGAGGCAGTGGTAAATAGCATCAAGAAGTTCCCGATGATCAATGCCAGTGTAGATGGTGATCGGATCATAGTGAAGAAGAACATTAATATTGGTATGGCTACGGCATTGCCCAGTGGCAACCTGATCGTGCCGGTTATTAAAAATGCTGAAATTAAAAACCTACTGGGACTTACAAAAGATGTGAATGCATTAGCTAACGCAGCCCGTACAAGTAAGCTGAAAGCCGATGATACGCAAGGAGGAACTTTTACACTGACCAATGTAGGCACTTTCGGAAGCCTGATGGGCACACCTATTATTAATCAGCCGCAGGTGGCTATATTAGCGGTAGGCAGTATCAAAAAACGTCCGATGGTATTGGAGACTGCAGAAGGGGATGTAATTGCCATACGGCATATGATGTACCTTTCTCTAAGTTACGATCATCGTATTGTGGACGGATCATTGGGCGCCAGCTTTTTAACTGCTGTAGCTAACGAACTGGAAGCATTTGATCCAAATAGAGAGATATAGTTTTAAACAAAAAACTAAAGATAAGCCGGGTAGTGTTTCTTTACGTATCAAGAGGAAACCTATCCGGTTTTTAATGGAGGAAGAAATCTTTGTTGTGAAAAGAAAGGTATTGCCTGATAACCTTTTGTCATAACAGAGTACAGAGCCAGGATTTTATTGAATATAATAAATGAGGTGCAGGAATACACCTCATTTGAGCCTCTATGGCCCTCTGACGTAAAAACTTATTTTAATCCTCGATATTTTTCTCCAGAGCTACCGGGCCGTCTTTGGTCATGTAGTAATACCCACTGCTTGACCAACGGCTGTTATTGATTGCCCTGTACCCGGTCCTATGCCTCACTATCCCTTTTCTCCAGTAAAAAGAATTTATCTGGTCATGTATAGCATATTCTGTCCGGAATACTTTACCCTCCGGAACCTGTACTTTTACCCTGAGCTTTTGTCCACGGAAAGGGGCATTAGCCGGTAATTCAAAACTTCCGGGAAGAAAAAGAGTATTGTTTTCCTTACGGAAGCTAAAGGGAATTTGCTCTGCTCTTTCTCTGGCCACTTTTTGATTTCTGCCCCTCGCTTTTTTCTGAAGAATAAGATGGTAACTACTGTCCGGACTTGGTATAATATCCAGGCGAATATTGCTAATGGATAAGCCACTGTCACTATTCATAAATAAACCGTTATATCCATCGGAGATATCGCCATCTTCCCACATGTCTTCTATATCATCATCACTGCTTATTAATTCTTTCTTTATGATCAAGGTGTCGTTCAGCGGCGCCTGAAGCGGAAATTCGTATCTTTTAGGATAGGCTGTCCTGAAATCAGTGAGTATAGAACTAGTGATCCAGAATAATCCGAAGATGCCGATGATAAATAAAAAGGACTGGATACCCATAACCCACTTATTACTTTTCTTATACCTCCTTCCGCTCAGTGTACGTATTAGCAGCCGGATCAGCATCAGGAAAGGAATAAGCAGAACCAATACGGCACAGATTAACAAACCCCAGGTTTGAACGGGAGAGTCAGTAATTAGCTGGCTATATGGAGGAAGCATAAATGCGGACGGTATGGCTAGACCTATAAGTGCCATTACCAGCCCAGTCAAAACACCAGCGATGATGATAATGACCATGCCCAACACGAAAAAAACAAAGGCTTTAAATAGAAAAGATAATACCGATGCAAAACCCGACTTGCCGGTCTCGGGTTGTGCAGCATGGATTCCCGGGCTTTTGATAGCCTGTGATAAACTTTGGACATCTACTTTTCCGCCTCGCATCTCCAATTTTTCAGCTACCGTATTAGCAGCAGGCACCGAAGCCCACAAGATGATATAAAGTAAAACCATGGTGGGAAAGCTTCCGACAGAAATAGGGAAGAGGAAAAAATCATTGTTAAGGGCACCAAAAAGAATCACGCCGAGCAGTGGCGCCACAAATACCAACCGTGGTATAATAGGATCTATGTTGACATAGGCTGCTATACCGGAGCAGACACCACCGATAACTTTTTGCCTGGGATTGCGATACAATCTTCTTTTCAGCTCTGAGTACTGTTCCTCCTTTTCCGGTACAATGATCCATAGCAAAATAGATAAGAGTATACCTGTACCCCAGGCCAATGCAATGAATATGGCGGCTATTCTTAAAATGACGGGGTCTATTTTTAAATAAGCTGCTATACCGCCGCATACGCCGCCAATAACTTTATCTTTTTTGCTGCGATAGAGTGTTCTTTTTGCTGTGGTTTCCGGCTGCTGAAAGGGACCGCTATTATTCTTATCTTCCTTATCAATTTCTCCCGATTCGTTTTCTATTTGTTCCGGGCTGCCCATTATAGCTATCATCTCATTGATATCCTCCGTCATGATACACGCACTACCCTTTTTCAGCTTATCCTGAAAAAGCTCCCCGATACGGTCTTCCATATCGTGCAATATCTCATCACCACCTTCTTCCTTTAAGAAAAAAGCTTTTAGCCGCTTTAAGTAGCTCTCTAACTGATGATATGCTGTTTCATCAATGGCTATCAGCCTGCCTGCGAGATTTATGTTGATTACTTTATTCATTGTTTAGCAGTTGTAATATTGAGAAGAAGAGTGTTATGCATCTGGTGTATCGGATTCCGTCTCATTTGTTATGATGTCTACCGCTCTGGTAAGTTGCTGCCATGTCTGTGTCAGTTCTGTATAAAATACTTCCCCCTTCTCCGTGAGCCTGAAATACTTCCTGGGCGGGCCTGATACGCTTTCCACCCATCTGTAGCTCAGCAGATCGGCATTCTTGAGTCTTGTAAGTAATGGATATAATGTTCCTTCCAGTATATAAAGCCCGGCGGCTTTCATCTGGCTTATTATATCGGAGGGATAAACCTCTGCCTTCTTAATAACAGAGAGTATACAATACTCCAGCACACCTTTGCGCATCTGCGAACTTGTATTTTCTATATTCATCGTTTCGGAGTAATTAAAATTCAAAGATGATCCGCTTACTACTATATCAACGCAAAGATATATCCATTGTTTAGTATTATGTATTACATAGTACTATTATTAACTTTATTATAAAATGATTAGGTATACAGTTAAATCGTCTTTAAGAAGAGAAAGGGGTAGCTATTGTATCAAGTAGTCGATGTAGGTTTCAGTTCGATTCAAAAACGCTTTACATTGAATTTTAGATTGTTTAAGGATTAAGCAAAGAAAAATCTTAAACTTAGGGAGTGCTTTAGTAATTTATCTCTATATTTACACGCTCAAAAATGATTGGTGCTAAAATAGTAATCGTATGAAGAAAGTTTATCTTGCCGTTTCACTTGCTTTCTCTGTTGTAGCTACAGCTAATGCACAGCTCAGTAAAGGAGGCTTGCCTTTAAGTATGCGTTTAAATGAGGCGGGCATGGACAATCAGGTGGTTTATAAGACAATCTTACCTGAACCAGACTATAATGCTTTGGCTCAACAAGATTTACAGGATGCAATAGCCGGAGTGTCTAAACCGTACCGTGTTGCGGCTACTGTAAAAACAGAGATCACTCTTGACCAGGGTACCTGGTTTTACTTAGAGAACGGAGATAAAATATGGAGAGCGAAAATTGAAGTGCCTGGGGCTCAGGCTATTTCACTGGCTTATAGCGACTTTTATCTGCCAGAAGGAGTAGAGTTGTTTGTTTCCAATGAAAACCGCAGGCAGATACTTGGTGCCTATACTTCTCAGAATAATTCTAAATACAATGTTTTCTCTAACCAGGAAGTTCAAGGACATACCGCTTTACTGGAATTAAAT
Organism: Taibaiella helva; assembly: GCA_040392805.1. Lineage (GTDB taxonomy): Bacteria > Bacteroidota > Bacteroidia > Chitinophagales > Chitinophagaceae > Taibaiella > Taibaiella helvus_B. Next base: position 6,280 of record JBEBVI010000062.1, on the reverse strand, counting down.
GTTCCTGCCGGAGTAGACGTAGCGTCTGTACGCTTCAGGATAGAGGACGTTTATGCTTTTTATAAAGGTGTTGCGGACCTTCAAAGTTATGCAGAGGCGGAAGGACCCATAAAAGCCAAACCCGCTGACGCATCTCCGAGCTGCCATGTGAATGCAAATTGCGATCCGGGTATGACAGAGCCTTATTTAACTGCTAAAAATGCTACGGTCAAAATCTTCTCCGATGGCGGATTGTGTTCAGGTACACTGATTAATAGTGCAGGTAACGTCCAGGATGGCGTATGTAAGCAATACCTGTTAACGGCAAGCCACTGTGACGGGGCAAATAGCAGGGACAATGCCCATTTTGCAACCTGGCAGTTCAGGTTTAATTATCAATACGCTGAGTGTGAGAACAGCCGTCCCGTACCTGGCAATGATGTTCTTGTTGGTGCTGATTTTTTGGCCAGGTCAAACAATCCATCATTTACGGATAGGAAAAACTCTTTAGTATTAGACTTCCTTTTATTAGAACTGACAAGTCCTATTCCTGTAGGATGGGGTGCAATGCTGGCCGGCTGGAATAGAAATACCGACCTCGCTTTCAACAGTGATTACGACTTTTATATTGGCTTTCATCACCCCAGTGGGGATTATAAAAAATTATCTACAGCCTCTTATATCGAACATACGGGCGTATTTAATCAGGAAGCGATAAAGAATACACACTGGAAAATTGATTATACCCGTGGGGGAACTTCTCCGGGTTCTTCGGGTAGTGGTTTATTTGACAAAGACGGGCTGTTGATAGGAGATTTGTCTGGTGGATCCGGTGGTGATTGTGAGGGTAAGGATTTTGGGATTAATGCCTTATATTCAAAACTGTCTGAAGCATGGGAGAATGCATTTGATCAAAGAACGTTTCCCGAGTATGCCGGTAAGCAAAGCCGTTTAAAAGACTGGTTAGATCCTCTGGATGTTGATATAAAAAAATTCCAGGCTACTAAGATAGACTGTTCTGATTTGGATGTTAGCGTAAAAGATTTGGATGATATGCTATCCCGTTCTGTAACTTTATATCCTAACCCTACTTCAGGGGCGGTAAATATTAATATGAATCTCTCTTCTACCAGTGATATTTACTTTACTGTATATGATATTACAGGAGCTAAAAAGGCGGATTATACTGTTTCAAAAGCACAGTCCGGACTTTATTCTATTGATATGGGGGTGTTGCCTAATGGTATTTACATGATTACTATTAAGGCCGGTAATGCCACTACTTCTAAAAAGGTTGTTTTGTCCAGATAAATTGATTTATATGCTGAATTCTGATGTATCTATTATAAAGATAAGATCAGTATTGTCCGTATTTTATTTTTGACCGGTAGGTTGAATTATTAATTTTTGATTAATTTTACCTCCTCTTTAACCCAAGTTTATTTTTTTTGGTTTTGTTAAAATTTAATTTACTTATTGTATGAAAAAAGTGCTACTCTTGCTTGCGCTGTTCATCTGGACAGGAATGCAGGTTTCTTTCGCCCAATCCCGTACCGTAAAGGGAAAGGTATTGGATGAAAAAGGTGAAGGTATTCCCGGCGCGAGCGTAAAGGTAAAGGGAACAACTACCGGTACCATTACAGACATTGACGGGAATTATGAGCTGACCTTGCCCGACGACAAAGATGTTTTAGAGATAGGTGGCGTTGGTTTGGAATCGCAGGATGTAAAGGTTGTAGAAGGTACAGATAATATAACTACTACCCTTGCACCGAGTAGTGCGACTGATATTGGAGAGGTAAAGATCTATGGCCAGACTGTAGATAAGAGATCTTTTACGGGATCTGTGAGCACAATAACTGCAAAAGATCTATCCCGCAGGCCGGTTACTGATGTTGCCAAGGCTTTGGAAGGTGCAGCTCCTGGTGTATCCGTTACCAGCGGCGGTGGACAGCCTGGTGCTTCCCCTGATATTATGATACGGGGGCAGAATACGCTGAGTGCCAGCAGTGCTCCCTTGATTGTATTGGATGGTGCTCCTTACGGAGGAACTCTTGCTTCCATCAATCCGAATGATGTAGAGACGATGACTATTCTTAAAGATGCGTCCGCAACTGCAATTTATGGATCAAGAGGGGCCAATGGTGTGATACTTATTGTAACTAAAAAAGGTGTCAGATCAGAACGGCCACATATTGAAGTGGATGCTTCGGTAGGTATGTTGAACCGTTTCATGCCTCTTTATGAAACATTAGGAGCTAAAGATTATCTGATAACCGCTTATTCAGCCTATGCTAACGGCCCTGGGCAAAGTGGATTGAGCCCCGATGCTCAAGGGTTTTCAAATTATATAGGCAATTATAACCCTTATAATGTGCCTATGAATCAACTGCTTAATATTACTAATCGTGACCAGCAGTACTATGAGGCTACAATCAATCCTGATGCTAAATTAGTGTATGACGATAGCTGGTTGGAAGAGGTTACCCGTACTGGTATCAGGCATAACTACAATATTTCTATCTCTAATGGAAATGACAATAGTAACTATTACTTTTCAGCTGGTTATACCAATGATGAAGGTATCGTAAAAAATTCCAGCTACGACCGTATTACATCCCGTTTAAATGTCAACGCTAAAATTACAAGTTGGTTAAGAACGGGAATGATGACCGGGGCTACCGTTTCCAAACAACGCTTTTTCGTTGGTGACCAACAGGCCTATATTAACCCGTTTATGACTGCCCAGATGATGGGGGCGATATATCCGGTATACCGATACGATTCGACAGGCAATAAGATGTATGATGAAAACGGAGACCCTGTTTATGATTTTGGGTATAATACTGATGGTAACAACCCTTCAAAAGCAAATCCCCAAATCCGTCCTTTTGCTACTAATATGAATCCTATAGCCTCACTTTCTCTGGACGATCGCTCTAATAAGAGATTAGACGGCTTTGGTAACGGCTACCTGGAGGCAGACTTCCTCAAGGACTTCAATATCCGTGCAAACTTCGTGGTCAATTATATGAACAATACCCAAAATCAGTTCCAGAATATGCTGTACGGTGATGCAGCTAATATCGGGGGTAGAATGGATCGTACAGTTGCCAACAGGGTTGATTACACTTTTAACCAGTTATTGACCTGGAATCCTTCGTTTGGCCTTTTTAATCGTGAGCGTAATGAACATAACTTGAGTGTGGTGTTAGGTCACGAGAACTATTATATCCGCGCAGAATCTGTTAATATCGAGCGTTCGGGCTTCCTGAATGAGAATTATATGGAAGGTGCAGGCGGTGCTTTAGGAACTGGATCTACCTCAGGTATAAGTGAGCTGGCGATGGAAAGTTATTTCTCTATGGCAAATTACAATTACCAAAATAAGTATTATGTGAGCGCCAGCTTAAGAACGGACGGTTCTTCCCGTTTTGCATCTAAATCACGGTGGGGTACATTCTGGTCTGCAGGTGCAGGATGGATGTTAAGTGAAGAATCGTTCTTAAAAGATAAGAGAAGCTGGTTAAGTTCGTTGAAACTAAGAGGTAGCTATGGTATTACCGGAAATGAGGCGTTAAATGCTGCCGGATATTATGCCTGGATGCCGAGCTATGCCTTTTATCCGAACAATACTTCTCCGGGTGTGGTTTTTGCTACCTGGGGTAATGAAAACCTGAAATGGGAAGGTAATTATAAGTTCAATATCGGATTCGACTTCGAATTATTCAGAAGTAGACTGTCCGGTACTATTGATTATTTTAACAGTGGTGCCAGCAACCTCTTATTCGTTCAGAATTTTGCTCCGTCTGTTGGTATTGGTGGAATTTATTCTAATGTGGGAAATATGGCCAATTCGGGTCTGGAATTGCAAATTAGAGGTTTGATAATAGAACCTAAAAAAGCGAATGACCTGGGATGGGAAGTCAGAGCTAATCTTACTCATTTGAAAAATAAGATCACTAAAGTACAGACTTCATTAGAAGATGAATCTGAAAATAAGGACTCTTTATTTGGCGGAGGTACTATCCTGGCTAAAGGCTTGCCGGTGAACTCTTTCTTCCTGCCCCACTACGCGGGAGTAGATCCGGAAACAGGATTAGCTATGTATGAAAAAGCGGATGGATCCACTACTTCTGATTATGCAACATTAACCCGTGATGATTATAAAATTCTGGGTTCTTCTTTCCGTGACCTGGAAGGTTCTCTTACGAATACCTTTGCCTACAGAAACTTTGAATTATCCTTTATGTTGTCGTTTGGTTTAGGTGGTAAATTCTACGATAACACATATGCCCGGTTGATGACTTCAACCAGGGGGCAGGCTTACCACGTGGATATCCTGAACCGCTGGAAATACCCTGGCGATGTTACTGATGTACCGAAAGCAGAATACGGCCAGGCGAATCAAAACCCACTTTCTGACCGTTTCTTAGTTAGCAATAGTTTCCTTAACATAAAGAATATAAGACTGAGTTATACTATACCTGCTAGTACGTTGAGGAAAATGGAACTGAACTCTTTAACTCTGTATGTAGCAATGGAGAATGTTTATTACCTGTCGGCCAGGAAAGGATTGGATGTACAGCAGGCCTTCTTCGGTGCTTCGAGCTTTAATTATTTCCCATACAGGACTATTATGTTTGGCTTGAATTTAGGTTTGTAATAAAATTGATTCAAAAAGTAATAAAATATTCAAATGAAAATACTTAATAGTTTGGCTCTCGCTTCTGTTGCGGTAGCTATAAGTTTTACCAGTTGTAAAAAGGACTATCTCGACCGGAAGCCCACAACTCAAATTGCATTCGATGATGTATTCAGCACCGTGGAAGGGGCACGTGCTGCGGTTAACGGTATTCACCGTACGATGTATGAATTTGGTGGCGGGCAGCACTACGAGTTTGGACAGGCCTCTATCAATTTTATGTACGATTTAATGGGTGATGATGTTAAGCCATACGCTCCGGGTCACTTCGATGCGAGCTATAGCTATCAGGGCGCCCGTACCGGAACGGCTACAGCCGGTTATACCTGGGGGTTCTATTATGGGATCATCAACAATGCTAACTTTATTATTAGCAATATTGATGGAGTAAAGGGAGCAGAAGATGCTAAGGCGGAAGTAAAAGCGCAGGCACTGTTTTATAGAGCTTATGCTTATTATAATCTGGCCAATTGTTATATGTTCTCTTATGCATCCGGAGTTGATTCCTCTGTAGGTGGTGAAGTTAAGTTGGCACCATGTGTTCCTATATATACGGAACCGACACAAGTGGCGGCTGCCAGGGCATCTGTAGCTGAGGTATATAAGTTTATTACAGATGATCTGACCGAATCAATCCGCTTGTTTGATACCGCTCAAATCTCCCGTACGGATAAATCTCAGATCAATATTGATGTAGCAAAGGGTTTAGCTGCAAGAGTATATCTGATCATGCAGGATTGGTCCAAGGCTGAAATGTATGCCAGAGAGGCACGTCAGGCATATCCGTATATGGCCGGCTCAGATTTGCTGAAGGGCTTTAATGATATCAACTCTTCCGAATGGCTGTGGGGATCGGCCATCAATTCAGAGCAGGCTACAAGCTATGCTTCCTTTGTTTCTTTTATGGATAAAGATTCAAGAGGATATGCATTGGTTCATGGGCCTATACAGATAAATGAAAAGCTTCATGATACTATTCCTGCTACAGATGTTCGTAAAGACCAGTTTATTACAAGGGCAAAAGCCTCTATACCAGGCACGCCATACCTGAAGCAGGAACAACGTAAGTTCCGGATCCGTACCAAAGGCAGCTGGGTGGCTGATTATCCTTTGATGCGCTCTGCGGAGCTTGCTCTGATCGAGGCTGAAGCCTTAGTCCACATGAGAAGAGTGAATGAGGGAGCTAAAGTATTGGAAGATTTTGTAAAAACACGTAATCCGGAATATGAAGCTCCACAAGATAATGCGGAAGCAGTGATTGCAGCTATTTGGTTGCAGCGCCGTATTGAACTGTGGGGTGAAGGACTTCGCTTTTTCGATATTAAAAGATCCTGTGCCCAGTTTGCCAATATGCCGAAGTGGAATTCGAACCAGGTAGCTTTACAAAGGGTTGATTTTAATAGTACCGTAGGTGCAGGAGTAAGAACCCTTCAGAAAAATGATGTACGTTTTTTATTCCGTATTCCTAGCAGTGAACTTCTGTACAATCCGCTTTGTGTGCAAAATCCTTAATGGAATAAATAAATTTGTTTCTTACCAGCCGCTCAAGCCACTACTTGGGCGGCTTCTTTTTATATATTTGCAAACAGATTAAAG
>JBEBVI010000061.1:0-14934 GCA_040392805.1 Taibaiella helva | reverse complement strand
ATAAACCTTCTTTCAAATTCCGGAAAAGCAATTTTCTGGTTAGATTTTAAGGTCTCAATCTTATCGAACTCACGTTATGTTAGTATGATCGGTAGTATGGAGGAGCCGGTAATGTTCAAACTATTTAGCAGTGAGCTCTGTTACCACTGCAACACCATATAAAGGTCGGCTGCAGTCAAAATAAAAATTAAATCAGCCCTTTAGTATAGGCGATGCGAAGGGCCTGGGCGCGACTATTGACGTGAAGCTTCTGATAGATATTGATACAATGCTTTTTTACCGTATTGGCGCTTATGAAAAGCTTACCTGCGATATCTTTATATTCATCTCCCCGGCTCAATAATTCCAGTATCTCTTTTTCCCGTGCAGAGAGCTGAAACGTTTCAGGATTGGGATTCTCTTTTTTGGCATCTGTTATGGAGGTATGGTGCAACATCTGCAAAATTTTGTAAGCAATACTGGGAGAGATAGGGCCGGCACCGCTCTCCCAAAGATTCATCAGCATCTCTGCTATTACTTCGCCGCTTTCTTCTTTAAGCAGGTAACCGCAAGCGCCCGCTTTTATGGCGTTAAAGATTTTATCGTCATCATCAAGAATGGAAAGGACGACAAATTTAATACCCGGATATAAGGAAGAGGCAGTTGCAATGGCGGTAATGCCGTTTACATTAGGCATCTCAATATCCATCAGGACCACATGGGGGAGATCGTCGTCGGAAAAGTTTTTTATCTGGTTCAGAAAATCTTCGCCATCAGCGGCCTGCAATACAATGGAAAAGAAACTGTTTTTAGATAGCTTCTCCGATACAATTCTCCTGTTCGTTATTTTATCGTCAACAATGGCAACCCGGATCATATTTTTATTTTATTCAAAATTGTTTTTTTCCGGGGGATGGGTCAATAATCCATTTGGATAGTTTTTTATATTACCATGGACACCATTGTACCCTTGCCCGTATCGCTTTTTATTGATAGCTGAATATGGGATGATGCGGCTCTTTGCTGCATATTGATAAAACCATAACTGTTCTCCTTTTCCTGCATGCTATCCATGATAAAGCCTTTCCCGTTGTCATGGATAGTAAGATGCCAGGTGTCATTTACCGGGTTTCCGGCTATGGTTATTTTATCTCCCTCACTATGCTTAATAGCATTATGTATAGCTTCCTGTATGATCATCAGTATATTCAATGCTTTTGCCGGGGGCAAATTAAATTCTTCCCTGCCTCCGCCTGATACGATAAATTGTATATGACTGTAATGCCGTTTCATCTGGCTCGTAAAATTTAAGATCCGTAACCATAAGTTAGCCGAATTCGTGTCAGTAGATTTAAGCGCCCATAACGTTTCCCTTAAGAAGAACAGCATTTCTTTGGCCGTATCATTAAGTGTAACAGCCAGTGTATCCGGTTCCGCAACATGATCAACCTTTAGCTGCTCGCTTAAATGTAATATGGAATTGACCTGGACACCAAGATTATCGTGCAGGTCGGCAGCAATACGTTGACGCTCTTTATCCTCTGCCTCTTTTATGGATTCGGCTATACGTCTTTCTTCTTCCCTTTGCATGAATTCCAGGCGCATCTGTTGATTTTTTTTATACCCTTTGAACCTGACCCATGCAAGGACAGAGGCAAACAAAAGCAGCAACACAATACCTGCAACCAGATAATTTTTGTTTTGCAGGTCTATTTGTTGCTGCTTTACGGTTAATTCTTTTTTCTGCAGGTCATGTACCGTCTGCAACATGCTGATCTCCTCACCGGCAGTTGCGTAATAAGCAGAGTCCTTAGTCGCCAGGATATGCTTTAATGTTTCCGCGTAGTTCCTGTAATCCTTAGCTGCATAATAATTTTGCGCCAACGAATTATAAACAAGGATACGTAAGTGAGGTGTCAGGTTATAATTGTCGATCAGTTGTAAGGCTTTTTTACAGATATCAATCCCTTTAGCGGTTTGCCCGGTAGTGGCATAATAGGTGCCTAACACCTGCATATCTGAGGCCATATAAGCAGGATCTCCGATTATCTGCCTTATTTTCATCGCATTGAGCAGGTAATCCTCTGCCTGTCTGCTTTTCTGAAAATAAATGTAATAATAACCCAGTAAAGTTTGTGACTGGCAATAAAAAAACAGGATCTGGTTTTCCCTGCTGATCTTTTCCGCCTTTTTCGTCAGTGTAAGGCTACTGTCTGCATCAGCTTTATTACCCGAAGCCTCATAAATGTGGATATAGGATATGGCGCAGCACATATAGGCTCTTGCCAGCATCTCCTTTTCCTCTATGGACTGTGCATCCTTATGGCTGAGATGAATAGCCTGCCAAAACCAGGATAGTGATTCCCGGTACTGCCCCATTACACTATATGCCATGGCTATATATACCTTTGCGCTCATGAGCATCAGCGTGTCCTGCTCATTATTCCGGATAAGCTCATACATCATGCGCATTATCTCTTTGGGTTTGTTGGTCTTATAGCAGCTTAAAGACTTGAAGATGTAGTTTTGCGCCAATAGTTTCCCCGGATAGTTGTTCTCCTTTATGGCCTTTATATTCTCATCTGCCAATGAAACGCTTTCATCCAGCTTACCGGTACAGGATAAGCCAAATACCAGGTAAGTATTTGCCCGGATTATTTTTTCATGATCATTTAGGGTTGTAGCCAGCTCCCTTGCTTTTAACGCATAAGCGCAAAGCGTGTCTCCATGCAAAGAATATATTTCCCGGCACAGGGATAAGGTTCTGTCTAATCGGTCTTTATCGTTTTTGGCAAGAAGCAAGGTGTGCCTGATGCTATCCACGCGCGGAGTCTGCGCAGTAGCGGTCCATACAAGTAGCCAACTCAGAATTGTGAGGTATATTAACCGGGCCATATCCGCTACAAGATACAGCGAAATAATAAAAAAATCCTATTTAAAAACTATCCAAATGGATTATTGATAATGCTTTTAAATCAGCACATTTTTGTTACAGCGAAAATTGATCTTAATTATTTAACCAAAAACGATCTCATGTCTAATACAACAGAAAGATACCAGATACGCTTTACTCGTGGTGCTAAAGTCAATCAGGTGGAAGAATTTGATTTCTTAAAAACTGAATTGTCATTTGGACGGGATGCCGCCAGCGACATCCGGTTTGACCCGGAAACGGAGCTTGTGGTCAGCCGGGAACATGGTAAGATTATAAAAAAGGCCGATGATTGCTTTCTTATCTCAGACAATGGTTCGCGTAACGGCACTTTTGTAAATGGCAAAAAAGTCACCGGCAACCAGCTATTGAATCCCGGTGACGAGGTACGGTTAGGGAATAACGGCCCGTCCTTTATTTTTGACCTTTATCCCCAGAAGCCGGGAGCTGCTTTACCCACGCAGCTGGTCGATATCAGCCCTGCCACCAGGACGATAGATACAAGTGGTCGTGAAAAGAGATCAAAAATAACCGATAGCAGGTTGATGTATTGGGCATTACTGCCACTTGTACTGCTCCTGGCAGGCGCAGGCCTGCTGTGGAAAGGAAGCCAGTCGGACAGGGTGCCTATAATAAGCGGTGAAGGCGACTTGTCGGTGCAGATCATGCCTATGGCTGCCGTAATGCCGGCGGCGTATAAAGTATATGCCAATCCTGTGGCATTGGATGGCCGTTATTATTTCGCCAAGCTGGTATTGGATAATAAAGGTCAGGGTGCACTAAAGGATGTGAAAGTAGAATATGCCATACCCGGTTTTATTAACTGGACAACAGCGGCTGATATTAAATACATTTTACCCCAGGGCTCTGCTGCAGTAACCATTTACCCGCAGTTTCCACAATCTATTACCCAGAAAACCACCGAATCTGCGGAGCGGGCACAGATCCGGATTACGTACCATAATGGTAGTAAACAGGAAAAATATGAAAAGACTTATCCCTTCCACATGCTCAGCAGGAATGACTTCCTGTATACCAATATGCCAGCAAGTGAGGTAACGGGGGTAAAAGATATGGAAGATAATAATGACCTGGCACCGGTTTTTATTACACCTCAGGACCCGATTGTTAAATACTACACACAGCAGGTTCAGGAGAAAGTACTGGGTGGAGAAAAGGCATCTGTAGGCAACGACCCAACAGAGGCGATACGTTTTATGATGGGTGTGTATGAAGCTACCCGCCGCACGCACATGGTATATAGCGGTACAGGTGGAGCCTTTGTGCAGGCAGGAGAAATACTGAGCACCCAGCAGAAAGTAAGGCTGCCCCGGGAGGTGATTACCGGCAATACAGGCCTTTGCATTGAGATGTCCTTTTTATATGCCAGCATGTTTGCGGCAGAAGGCCTGGACCCTGTGGTATTTTTCATACCTGGCCATGCCTATCCCGGTATACGATTCAACGGACAGCTATATGCCATTGAAGCCACAGCAGTAGGAGGTGAAGGATTAGGACATATTGCCGGTCCGATGGAAGCTTTTGAACAAGGTATGAAACAATTGAAGGAATTTATGCAGAAAGTACAGCAAGGCGACCCGCGTTATACCCTAATTGACGTGAACGACCTCATCCGGAAAGGCGTGCAGCAAATGGAGCTGGCTGATGATCCGTTTTTACGTACTAAAGTGGATGAGCTGGCTACAAAGCTCTCTGTTGGTGGACCCTTGGTATTCCAGAGGCCCGAACAGACTGCTCAAAACGGGCAATAGGAATAGAGGTAAACTTTAAACGGATAATCTAAAACCGGATTCTTAAACCATATGCCTTCTTACAGGCGTTTATAATAAATTTAATATGAAAAAGATAATCCTTAGTATCTTAGGTATGTTACTGCTGCTGGGCGCTTATGCTCAGCAGCCTAATCAGACGTTGATGATCAATACGGATGCACGTGTCGATTCCACAGGTAATGTAACCTTTGAAGTGTCGGGGAAGCTTACTGCCCAGCAATGGATAGCCTGGAATTATATGTACGGAGGTGGGCAGGCATCTATGGTAAAGCGTAACATAGAAAGAACGCTCAGCCCCTTTTATGTTTATGAGTTTAAATATCTGCCTAATGAAATGGACAGGACCTTCCAGATACAATATAAGGTAAAAGGTACGGTAGAGTACCTGGGTAAAGATAAATGGAAGGCCATAGTAGGATTGAAAGATGCCCAACCCGTTAAACTTTCCGAAAATACTTTTAACTGTGTTCTTTCCGAGCCCGCCGGTAATATTATTATCCAGAACACGATGAAGGTCATATTACCCCCTGATGCCACCAATATGCAGTTTGATAAAGATGAGTTCAGTAATGTTATTGTTCTTTATAACCGTCCTACGGAAAATGTAATTATCTCGGGGGATAAAAACATGAAAACGGCAGGTTATTCGCTTATCGGCACAGCCATTATTGCTTCACTGGTGATAGCTGGTATGCGTAAAAAAATAATAAAATAATAATCTTGTTCCGTCATCTTTGATTTAATCCATATTCAATGTTTAAATGGTTACATCCAACTAAGACTAAAGCCGCTGTTACGAATCATTACGCGCCGGCTGCACTTAGTAATATGGTCGTTTCCGTGCATTCGGATGTCGGACTTGTGCGGACAAATAATGAGGATATAGCCGTAGTTATACATCCTGTAGAGAAGAAATTGCTGGAAAAGAAAGGAGTATTACTGATCGTAGCTGATGGCATGGGTGGACATAATAGTGGCGAAGTAGCAAGCGATAGTGCAGGTAAGATATTTGCAGACACGTACTACAACGAAAAGGGTAATACAATCTCATCTCTGGCTAAAGCGCTGAAAAGATCAAACAAGGAGGTGTATGAACATTCGCTTACAGCCGCTTCCTTAAGAGGAATGGGCACAACATTCACGGCCATCCTGGTTTTGAAAGATCGTCTGTATATGACCCATGTAGGCGATAGCAGAGCGTATATAAATGATAGGAATGGTATTGTTCAGCTCACCAAAGACCAGACCTTAGTGCAACAAAAAATTGATGCCGGCGAGATACGTCCACAAGAAGCCCGCACACACCCGGAACGCAATGTGCTGACCAATGCTTTAGGTACCAAGCCTTTTATTGATGGTGATATTGAATTGCTACAACATCAGTGGACGGATGACATGCAATTGTTGCTGTGCTCGGATGGCCTTTACGAATATTTCAGCAAAGAAGAAATAGCCGATGCACTTAATACAAGCGATCATATAGATGATGCCGGGGCTTACCTGGTTAACGAAGCAAAATCAAGAGGCGGACACGACAATATTTCTTTGATCATAGCATCCGGAAATGGAACCATTAGTTCAAGAACCTTAAAAAGCACAGTGTCCGGTTAGATATTGAAAACAATGTTTATTATCAGTAAGCGCATAAATCATTTTAACAATGATTGGTACAACAGTTCAAAATTATAAGATCGTTTCTCTTTTGGGTGAAGGAGGGATGGGCAGGGTGTATAGAGCTACGGATACGCTTTTGGGGCGAACAGTGGCCATAAAGAGTCTGAACGCAGCACTGACTATGGACCCCAGCTTTTTAGAGCGTTTCGTAAATGAGGCTAAAACATTGGCGCGTCTTTCGCACCCGAATATAGCGATGCTCTATAATTACCTTCAGAATGGGGATGATTACTATATGGTAATGGAATATGTGGAAGGGGAGAGTTTAGACCAGTTATTGAAAAAGCAACATACTTTACCTTACCAGTTGGTAGTGCCGGTTATCTGTCATGCTTTGGAAGGTATTGAGCATGCTCATAAAAAAGGTATACTGCATCGGGATATCAAACCTGCCAATATCATGCTTACGCAAGACTACGCCGTTAAGCTGATGGATTTTGGCATTGCCAAAGTATCTGATGCAGCAAAGCTCACCCAGGCCAGTCGTGTTATCGGTACTATTGAATTTCTGGCGCCTGAATTGATTGAAGGTAAAGACCCTTCGGTTGCTTCAGATATTTATGCGATAGGTGTAACCATGTATGAATTGCTTATGGGCAACCTTCCCTTCTCCGGAAAGAGTGATTACAGGTTAATGGAGGATATTGTAAAGATAAAGCCGCCTGTAATGCAAAAAATAAATGTAGAGATACCTAAGAAACTATCGGATATTGTCTTTAAAGCATTAGAAAAAAAATCTGAAAAAAGATTTTCCGGCGCCAGGGAATTTTTAACAGCACTTCGTAACGCCTTTCCTGAACTGCAGGAAATAGACAGTAAGTTCCTGAAAAATCAGGCTGAACCTCCGGCAACTCGCGTTGATACCGTTTTCGCTCGTAAAAGCCCCCCATCTACGCCTTTGCAGGAAAACCGGCAGGCCACCACTGTCCTGCAATCTGTAAAATCCCTGAGTCGTTCAAAATTTGCTGCGCTGCTTACCAAAAGACCATTACATATTGCATTGGCTGTTTTATTATCAGCCTTCGTTTTATTTGGTGTTTTTTATTCGTCTGTTCCTAAGGCGGCTGTTGAGGATACGGGAGATGATGCGACTACCGGTGATCTTATTGCAGATAACACAGATAACCAGCCTGACAATATACAGCCTATACAAGCGGTTCCCAATACCGATTCACTTTACTCCGTTCTAAATAAGAAGAAAGAGGAGGAAAGCATCAAGCCGCTCCCTTCAGCTCCTAAAAAGCCTGCCGGACAGCAAAATAAACAATCCGCCGCTGCCTCTGATAAGAAACCGGTTCAGGGTAAACCTCCCAGGGAGGTTACCCCACGGCCGGAGCCGGCTCCGGCTGTGCCAAAAGAACCTGTTGTCTTTACGGAGCCTTTAAAACTGAGGGCTTCCGTGTTTTTATCTTTAAGAGAGAACCTGACGGAAAAGACCGCTAAAGAAGGAGAGGCGATAAGTTTCCAGGTTATGAAACCCGTTGTTATGCGTGGTACTACGGTTATTCCCGCCGGCGCTGTTCTTCATGGCTCTATAAAAGGGATAGGATCTAAAAGAATAAGCATTGTTTTTAACTCGGTATCAGCAAAAGGAAAGAACATGCGGTTGGAGCGTACTGAAACAGGAGCCTGGTTATCCGACGTGTTTTCAAGGGGTAGCTTTAAGGCAGGGCTTAAGGGGATACTATATCCGTAAAATGTAAATGATATGCTTGGCTAACAGTGTTCAGTATCATTTGCAAAAACACACAGAATAGATACACCGGCTTTTCGCAGAAGACAACCGGTACGAGCGTTTGTGAGGATATAAAGGTTTCCCGGACTGTGAGTAAAAGATGATTCAAATGTTTGCACAACAATATCGCCCACTATAATGAATTGCGATCAAATGTTCAATTAGTTTAGACCATCAGCAACACTACTATTGACATTAGCTACTATATTTATCAGGCCCGATATAATATTCTGTTTCTTCAATGTTTTTGAGCTCATTAAAAAATAGTACGGGAATTCCTTTATCATGTATTAATGAGAGTAGTTTGTAAATGTCCGTCCTGGAGATCAATAATTCAATGAGCGTTAGCCTGTCATTTTCATTTTGGAAGAAAACTACTTTTGGAAATATAGAAAATCGTTCAACAGGTTTCTGAAAATAACAGATATGATGAACGTCGCTTAGCATAATTTTGTTCCACTTACCGGGAAAGACGGTTCTATGATAAAGCGTATTGTTTTCTACTTTGATCTCTTTTGTTGCAAATAAAATTCCTGTAGTCAACGGTCCGGTTATACTAAGGAATAATAATATATTGTTCCGATTTATGCTTGAAAAACTTATATTAAAGTCACTATAAAATAAAACGATGACAGCGGTAAGTGCGGACATTCCAATGAATTTCCAGCCCCCATTTCTGATGATACTCTTGCAGGAATACTTAGCATAGAACTGCCGTTGATATATTTCTTTTTTAGTCATAAAGTATTTTATTCCGACTGCAATACAGCCACCAGAACCAAGCGAAATTTTTTTAAAATTATCGGTGCGCCATAGCCTACGTCATCTATTCCTCATTCCGGCAAAAGTCGTAAGTCCACCGTTTCCCTGACCAACCCGTATTTGAAGATCATGTAATAATAATGATATCCGGGAAAAATTTATGGTATCAAGTCAAAGGTAAAGAGTCAAAATTAACAATTTGTGTGTGCCTAAAATTAATTCATTGATACTTTAGTATACTTCAGAGGATTTTGTGCCAATAAAGAGAGACCCACAAAAGCCAAATACAATGGGGACAGGTGAAGGAAACCTTAAGAAAAAGGAGGCTACACAAAAACATATTATCTTTACTCGATAAAAATGTAATAGAAAGGAGTTTGACCTTCTATCATTGTTGAAAACATAGCTTATCATATCGGCCTTGTGGTAACCCCAGAGGAAAGTTGACGGTCCGGCCCGAAATGGATGAGCACGACGGCTAAAATAATTTATGAATAAAATAAAAATTATACTATCACTATTATTCACCTGCTTTCAGATACCTTTAAGCGGAAAGGCTGCATCCTTATGGCATTTTATAGATAAGGTTGCCGTACCACCACCGGCAGAGCGGGCTATTATCCCCAGTACCTATACCATCGTTTCCTTAAACCAATCTGCTTTATATACTTTCCTGGAAGCACTGCCTGAAGAGCCAGCACAAGCTCTTCTCGTTGAACTGCCCACTCCGGCAAAGGGAATGCAATTATTTAAGATATGGCAAACCCCGGTGATGGAGGCCGGGTTGCAACAGCGGTTTCCCGACATCCGTACGTTTACCGGCGTGGCCATAGGCCATCCTGCCGTTACGGTAAAAATAGATTATACTGAACATGGATTCCACGCTATGGTTTATAATGGTATGGCGACTTATTTTATAGATCCTTACTATACAATAGCTGATGGTACATATATCGTTTATTATAAAAAAGATTATGCACGTGCTGAAGGCCAACAGATGTTTTGCGGTGCTGTAACAGGTACCTACTCCGGTCAGGCAAAAGAGCCAGGCAGTGTTATACCGATGGCATTGAAGCATGGTGAGTTGAGGAAAACATACCTCATGGCGCTGTCCTGTACAGGAGAATATGCTAAAGCTGTTGGCGGAAGCACTCCTACCACATCCAATGTGTTGGGTGCAATGGTCACTACCCTTAACAGGGTAAACGGAATATACGAGCGGGAGCTGGCGGTTTCGTTCCGTTTGACAGAAAACAACGATCAGCTGGTGTACTTAGACCCGCAAACCGATCCTTTTACGGCTAACAATTCGGGAAATCTGCTGATGTTTCAGAATAAAACCAATACCAACAGTGTAATAGGCGACAGTAATTATGACATCGGCCATATATTCAGCACGGGCGGCGGAGGATTTGCTCAGTTGGGGTGTGTTTGCCGGGAAGATAAAGCTATGGGCGTTACCGGTTCTGTAAACCCCGCAGGTGATCCCTTTGATGTTGATTATGTATCGCACGAGATCGGCCATCAGTTCAGTGCAAATCATAGCTTTAACCGCTGTACCGGTGAGGAAGAAACCACTGCTTATGAGCCGGGCGGGGGCAGCACAATTATGGGATATGCCGGTATATGTGGTGTAACAAATAATCTTCAGCCTAACAGCGATGCTTACTTTCACGCCATCAGTCTGCAGGAAATGAGCGATTACATCACAAATATAGCGGTATGTGGTACCGGCGCCCCGGGTGTTACTTTGCCTGCGTTCCCTGCAAACGGTAAGGCATATACGATACCTTACCTCACTAACTTTGAGCTTCAGGCCCCGCAGGTAAGCGCGGCAGCCAATGCCGCAGTTTTGTACAGCTGGGAACAATGGAACCTGGGCGATTTCAGATCCAATGAAGATGGCGGCGCTTATTTTACCAGGGGCCCCAGCTTTCGTAGCTTCTTTTATGATACCAGCCGGTGGCGCATATTCCCCCGTACCGATTCTATGGTATTGGGTAAATACAGTATGAAGGGAGAACGTATGCCGGCTTTAACGCGAGACCTGTTTTTTAAGGCGACAGTGCGTATAGTGGCTGACGGTTACGGGGCATTTCGCCTGCAACCCGATTCTTTAGTGATCCATGTGGTTAATAACGGAAAGCTTTTTCGTGTGCTGGCTCCTAATAGGACAGATGATGTATTAATAGCTGGCAAACCTTATCGCGTACAATGGAACAATGCTAATACCGATGTCACTCCATTTAATACCTCAGATGTTGATATATATCTTTCTGAAGATGGCGGATATACCTTTCCTCATGTCCTGGCCGCCCGGGTGCCCAATAACGGGTCGGCAACCGTACAGATACCTTTTATCCTTACCCAAAAGGCGAGAATCAAAATAAAGGGCAGGGGAAATATCTTTTTTGACATCTCAGATGCCGATCTTACCATAGCCGACAGTAATGAGGTGTCTGTAAACCATATTCTACCTGAAGAAAGCACCTTGTCCATTTTCCCGAACCCGGCCTCCGATATCATTCGTATACAGACCGGGTCCGGTACCAGGTCGCAGGCTGTATTGTTTAATGCACAGGGTACCCGGCTCTGGCAAAAGCAAATGGCAGGTGCTGTTCAGATACAGATACCTGTAGCCTCATACCCCAGGGGCGTTTATTATATTAGTGTCACGGAAGAAAGCACGGGGGCTGTAGCGGCACGTAAAAAAATTTTTCGATGTTACCAGCTTATATAATATTTTTATGATAAGCAAGGAACCAGGTGCCGATATATTAAGTTTATTGCATTAATTATCTCGTTTAAGATCTTGAATTTTTACTTAAAAAATTTTTACGTGAATACGGAAGTTAATAAAGTACTTTCAGTTGTAGAACGCGGCGGCATCATACTATATCCTACAGATACCATCTGGGGACTGGGTTGCGATGCAACAAACAGTGAAGCGATAGCCCGCATATATGATCTAAAAAAAAGAAATGATACCAAGAGTCTTATTATATTATTAGCCGAGCCGAAAGATATATTTCGTTATGTGGCAGATCCGCCTCTCGATATCATGGGTATTGTGCGGGCTTTTGAAGAACCGACCACGGTTATCTATGATCGTGCGGTAGACCTCCCGGATAACCTGGTACATGCTGATGGAAGCATTGCTATCCGTGTTACCAAAGACCCCTTTTGTAAGATGCTTATAAAAAGGATGAAGAAACCCCTGGTATCCACATCGGCGAATATAAGCGGGCAGCCATCTCCGCGCTCTTTTTCAGATATTAATACTGCTATAAAAGAAAGTGTGGATTATTGTGCGGATTACAGGAGGGATGAGGAAATGAATGGCAGACCTTCCCGGATTTTAAAAATTAATGCAGAGGGCCATATCACGATACTGCGTGATTAATACAAATGGTTTCTTTACCTTCGCCCTCCTTTTTAAATGAAATTACTTGAAATGATTATCTATGCTCCATCCGTAGCAGAAAAACTGTCTCTTTCAGAACAACAGGTTACCGTAGTATTGGAATTGCTGGCAGAAGGCGCCACTATACCCTTTATAGCACGTTACCGTAAAGACCGTACCGGTGGGCTCGATGAGCTGCAGATCCAGTATATACGCGACGAAGCGGCAGCTCAGCATGCTTTTGCAGAACGGAAAACGTTTATAGAAAAAACAATTACCGAACAGGGCAAAATGACAGACGAGCTTCAGCAGAAGCTGGATGAAGCTGTTACCCTTAATGCGCTGGAAGATATATACCTGCCCTATAAGCCCAAAAGGAAAACCAAGGCCCAGGTGGCGCGGGAAAAAGGACTGGAACCATTGGCTTTGCTGTTGCTGGAGCAAAGCGGTATCCAGCCTATGGAAGAGGCGCTTGCCTTCGTCAATGAAGAAGTGGCTGATGCAGATGCTGCACTGCAGGGCGCAAGGGATATTATAGCTGAAATGGTAAATGAAGATATGGATACCCGGGCTTCCCTGCGTAAATTGTTTGAAGAGCAGGCCGGCGTAAAAAGCAGGGTAGTGGCAGATAAAGAAGAGGAAGGTAAAAAGTATAAAGATTACTTTGAATTTGACGAACCGGTATCCCGTATCCCTTCTCATCGTATACTGGCGATCATGCGCGGGTTTATGGAAGGCTTCTTGCGGATGAGCATTGAACCGGATGAGGAAGTGGCCCTGGAAAAGCTGGAGCAGCGGTTTGTAAAGGCGGAAAATGAGGCAGGGCAACAGGTGAAAAAAGCGGTTAAAGATGCCTACAGGCGCTTGTTGCAACCCAGTCTGGAAAGTGAATTCCGGATGGCCTTAAAGACAAGGGCAGATGATGAAGCCATAGCCGTTTTTGCAGAAAATCTCAGGCAATTGCTGCTCTCATCGCCCTTAGGCAGTAAACGTATCCTGGCCATAGACCCGGGCTACCGTACAGGTTGTAAAGTAGTGGTGATTGATGAGAAAGGAGATCTTAAGCATAATGATCTTATATATGTTCATGAGCAGAACTATAAGTTTGCCGAGGCTGAGGCTAAAGTAAGAAAATTAGTGGCAGACTATAATATCGAAGCTGTGGCGGTAGGCGATGGCACTGCAGGAAGGGAAGCAGAGCAGTTTATAAAGAAGCTGCAGCTGGGCTTGCCTGTATTCCTTGTAAATGAAGATGGAGCTTCCATTTACTCCGCATCCGAGATCGCAAGAGAAGAGTTTCCGGACCATGATATAACCGTTCGCGGTGCGGTAAGCATAGGCCGGAGGTTGATGGATCCATTGGCAGAACTGGTAAAGATTGACCCCAAGAGTATAGGTGTAGGACAGTATCAGCATGACGTTAACCAGGTCAGGCTTAAGGAACGTCTGGACCAGACCGTGGAAAGCTGTGTGAATGCTGTAGGGGTCAATGTCAATACGGCCGGTAAGCAATTACTAAGCTATGTGAGCGGTATCGGTCCTTCCTTAGCCCAGAATATAGTGAACTACCGGAAAGAGATCGGTCGCTTTTCCAACCGTAAACAATTGCTGGAAGTGCCACGCCTGGGTGCAAAAGTATTTGAGCAATGTGCCGGATTCCTGCGTATCAAAGGTGGTGACCAGCCATTGGACGAAAGCGCTGTGCACCCGGAATCATATGCAGTAGTAGAGCAGATGGCAAAAGACGCTTCGGTCGGGATACACGAGATAGTCGGTAATCAGAAAATAGTTAATGATATTCCGTTACAGAAATATATTACTGATACGATAGGTCTGCACACCTTACAGGATATCGTTAAAGAACTGAAGAAGCCCGGATTAGACCCGCGTAGCGAGATGCAGACTTTTGAGTTTGCCCAGATTTTCAGCATTGAAGATGTACATGAAGGTATGATCGTTCCCGGCATTGTGACCAATCTTACCCGTTTCGGTGCATTTGTTGATATAGGTGTGAAGCAGGACGGTTTAGTACATGTTTCTGAAATAGCACATCACTACATAAGCGATCCTTCGGAAGCTCTTAAACTTAACGATAAGGTGATGGTAAAAGTGACGGAAGTAGATCGTCCGAGAAAGCGAATCGCACTATCCATAAAGCAGACACAGGATCCGCCGGCGCAAAAAACGACCCGTAGAAAGCAGCAGGACAACGCATCAAAGAAGACCCCTCAGGGTAATAATATGCAGGATGCGCTTTCTATGCTGAAACAAAAGTTTGGGAAATAATTTGGGTTGAATTCAAAGTAAAAAGGCTTGCTTTGATCCTTGTTCCCAATGCCCCTGTTTATAAACCGGTAATAAATAATTGCTAAGATAGGAGATGTCTCCATTCCGCTATCGCTCCAGTCGACATGACGGAAGTGGTGTTACACGTATGGTATGATAAAAGTATATTAAATCTGCAGAAGCGTCATTTCGACCGGATTAAAGGGTACATAACGAAGTAAAGTATCTTTTATGGGGTGGAGAAATCTCCTCGGCTACGAAGCACAAGTGTCTATAAAGGACAATGATCACTCATTACCTATCACTTCCCATAATATCCCTGATAGCCACAGATGCTGCTACCGCACCGAAGATAGCCGGCAGATAAGAT
>JBEBVI010000060.1:0-14961 GCA_040392805.1 Taibaiella helva | reverse complement strand
ATACAGATCGCTCAGGATCGTTCTTTGTCATTGCGATGCATTTTTCAGCCCAAAGTAATGTTGAAGAATGAACCGAAAAGGGAAAGGGCTGAAAAATCAGAAGCAATCTCTAAGTACTACAGCACTCCATGCAGATCGCTTAGGATTGTTCTTTGTCTTCCGTCCGAGCCAGTCCTGAACCTTGTAGAAGCAGGGGGACAAAATGAGCCTGAGTAAGAGAGTGGCAAAGTTTTCAAATTCCACGCGGAATAACGAAGAGCCTTTTAAATTCTACGCACCGTTTGAAGAGACCGGTTCGCTTACCTTTAATGGAAATCTTCAGCTCTGCTATTCTTTAAAACAGCCGGCAAACCAAAACTACAACTCTGCAATCACCTTATCAACATTACATTCCCCTTATAGCTTTCCTTGTGACCGTTTTCAAAACGCATCTCTATAAGATATACATATACACCTTCCGGTTGCATAAGATGATTCAGCATGCCGTCCCAGCCCCGGCCTTGCGGATTTGTGGTTGCGAATAAGAGCTGCCCCCAGCGGTTGTACACCTCCATACGGAAGTGAGTCACACTTTTAGTTAATAGTTGCCTGGGAAAGAAGTAGTCATTTATGCCGTCGCCGTTGGGAGTGAAGGCATTGGGTATGTCTATGTAGCAATCTTTGTGCACGTGAATGCTTTCAGTAGAGGAACAACCATGGCGATCAGTCAATAGAAGACTGTAGTTACCCTCGTGGGTTATACTGAGTTTGCTGTCGGTTATTCCTGTGCTCCAAAGATATCTATCACCATCCTGATAAGGATATTTGTTTTTGAGTGTGATTGCATTCCCTGCCAGGCAGATCACAGAATCTGTTCCCAGGCTAACTAATGGCAGAGGATGAACTTGTACGCTATCTATGTAGCTTATGTCGGGACAGCCACGGAAAGAAGCGTTTAAAACAATATTCATTGTCCCGTGCCTGTCATAACTATGCTGCTGTATATGATCACTGTATTCTGAATAATGACCATCTCCGTAATGCCATTGTAAGGCCCTAACCGTAGTCAGGGGAATGTAATGGTGTATAGATACTTCTTCGCCGGTACATAGCTCTTTAGGGCTGAGTCCGAAACTGATGTTAACCACAGTATCCACTACAATATGATGCACTACGGTATCCGGGCAAATGTCATTGTGTGTTCCGGTAAGCTTAATATTATATGATCCCGGCCTGTACAGCATTATGTCAGGCTGCCTGGCTGAAGATATGGCCAGGCTATCTACATACCAGGTAAAGGAATTGTAATAGTTGGCTGATGTATTTGTTATAATAAGGGGATGCCCGGAGCAGGCATAACTGTCAACAGTAAAAGATACATGATATGGCTCGTCCGGAATGGTAACAGAAAAAGAATCCGAAAAAGTTTTACACTCATCCCCCGGTTCGTGATAAGTTAGCCAGTATGTGCCGGTTTTTGTGACGTACCGTATCGTGTTTTTCTGCCCGTCCTGCCAGGTATAGCCTTCTTTATGCAGATAGGTTGCTGAAAGAGTGAGGGTATCCTGCCAGCAGGCTTCCGGTTCGGCTGTGGTATGGTGATGCTCTCTTCTGCTATCTGATACGCGGAAGGTGTCGGTTTGTATGTCAATGCAGGAAGCGCCCGGCCTATGATAACGTACCCAGTAAATCCCGGCGCTGCCTACCTGCTTCCGTACTCCTGTGCTGCCGTCATACCACATATAATTTGTACCGGTCGTATCGGTGGCCGTAAGATTATATTCGCCACAGACCAGTGTAGAGGACGATTTGTTGGTATATATGGACTCCAGTCCTGAGATGGTATTGGGCAACCCGATAAAGGAAAAGGTTCCTTCCTGCAGTTGCAATCCCTCTGTTGGTGTAAACCTGCAGGCTTTCCCTTTCAGGTCAGGTAATTGAATGGCTCCTAATAATGCCGGGTTGTTGGTTTTGTAAGAATGGGAAGTGCTGTATATTTTTCCGTCGGGAGCGCGCTTTAAAGCATTGGTGACCGTCCAGGGCACAGTATCTATAATAGTCATAGAGCGGACTATGGCTAATGAATCGCCGGCTGTCAGGTCAAATTGTACAAGAAGCGAAGGCTCTTTCCCGATAGCGAAATCATCTACTTTGTTTCCTGTAGTATCCATGAAGGTGTACAATTTACTGCCGTCCGGTGAGAAGGCTGTACCATAACACAGTCTTGCAGGATCTTTACCATACAGCAGGGTTATGGGATTGCTGAACCTACCCGTACCCGGATCGAAATCGTATAAAATAAGGTCATTATTGGCGATAGCCATACGGCTTCTGTCTGGTGCAATGTCCATATAGCCGGTAACAAGCCTGTAGTTAATGAGCGACCAGGATGGAAGCGCTATGGAAGAGGTAACAGGGCGTGTATTAATTCCGTCTTTAGTTATATTGAACGCTTTAAATCCGCCTATAGATCTCGAAAGTATAATCAACCATATATCACAATTATTTCCGGGAATGGCTATCATGTGCTCGGTGGCGGTATTGTTAGGTAGTTCTATCGTTTTCCGTTCCGGTACCACATCACCCAGGCCGTTATTCAGGCTCATATCTATTTCGCTGTACCAGATACGGCCTAAAGTGTTTCCACATTCCCAGCAGCCTAATGAAAATATGTAGTAGCGGTGCAGGCTTCCGGGTATAGGTACAATAGCTACTCCCTGCGATGCACTGGGCATGAGTTGTGGTCCTAAATTATTACCATTGGGCATTATGTCATTATTTTTGTCCCATACGATTACCCCATCGGAATAGAATAAAAGCTGACCATTAGCGTCACATATCGAAGCGCAGGCTTCGCGACTGGATATGCCTGTAGTCAATGCTCTTGGCGGGTTGTAATTAAAATCAACGCCGGCATTTAAACCGAATGTCCAGACTTTATCATATTGGGCATGAGTTATTAGTCCGCCGGATAATAACATGAGTAATAATAAAAGAAAAGAAGACAGTTTACCTTTCATGATCTTCTGTATGTATATTTCATTATCGGTTTGTTCCTGTTTAAATTGTACTGCTCTTCCGGCATTGCTCCCGTTGTCTGTATGGCGATTCATTTCATTTTTTCTGAGATAAAGCTAAGATATATTTGTATAGCATGGTTTCAGCAAGGGCCGGTATTAACTTAAAAACACTAAAAGGGGATGACTACCATTCATAGTTTCCCCTTTTTGGTGTTTTGTCGTTAATTACTTTTTCCGACAAATAATATTCGAAAATAGTATGTTTTAATACTTAACTAATTTTTGCACTTTAAGTGTATGTCCTTCGCTATCTGCAATATGCAGCAGATATACCCCCGGGGTTAAGTTACCTAATGTTATGTGCTTATTCTTCTTTTCCTGTAGCAGCACCTTACCGTCCACACTGCTTATTGTTATCTGTACCGGCACCGGGCTTATAATGTTTACGATATCTTTAGCCGGATTAGGATAGATACCGGTATTTTTTACAATAGCATCTATATCATTGACATGGCTTCCCGGCGCATTGTTTACCGGGTATGCAGCAGAGGTATCTGTACAACCGATGTCATTGGTGACAATCACCTGATAATTGCCATTTTCAGTAACATTCAATATGCTGTCGTTTGCACCTGGCATCAATACACCGTCTTTCAGCCATTGATAGCTTTTGTAAGCCTGGTTGGTGCCTAATTTCAGTGAGTCCACCGTAATGGTAACATCTAAGTCTTTAATTACTTCAAGCTCAAGAAAGATAGTATGTTTACAGCCCTTGTCGTTTGTAGTATATTGTATGTAATTGCCGGAAGTGGTGTAAACCGAATCATTTAGCAAATATTCACCACAAGCGCTTACTGTCTTTACTTCTGAAGTGGTATCGCTGCAGCTAAGCTTTTGGATAAAAAAGTCATAATAGCCTCTGAGTGTATCAACAGCATTGTAGGGGTTGAAGTCCACCAGGTTGTTGAAAGTGCCGACTGAATAAATATTGCCCATCACGTCTATAGTAGCTCCTCTGATGCTTTTGGTGCCTGCGCCTGCTGCCGACCTGATAGCCCATACATTATCTCCGGCTGAATTGTATTTTGCCATATAGATATCTGCAACGAAGCTGGTTGTACCGTAAGTTGAAATAAGCTGTGCGGGTGTGCCACCGGGATTAAAGTCAACGGTATCCCGGAATGTACCTGATAGTAAAACCTGCCCTGTCCGGTCCACTGTTACGACAGTTCCATAGTCGTATCCTTTACCGCCAATAGCTTTAGCCCAGATATTTTCTCCCTTTGCATTATATTTTGCCAGGTAAGCATCGGAAAAACCCTGTACGGTTAACAACCTGGAGCCGCCAATCGGGTCAAATTCAGATGTTGTTTCAAAATAGCCTGTAGCATATACATTGCCGAGTGTATCTACGCCAATACCTTCGGTTGTTCTGCCCATATTGATTGCCCATATATATTTTCCCAGGCTGTCATATTTGGCGACATAGCCATTGGTCAGGTTTCTGGTTACGGATAATACGTTACCTCCTCCGCTGGGATTAAAGTCCGTATCATCGGAAAAATAACCGCTTACGTAAATATTGCCGTTAATATCAAAAGTAATGTCTCTGGCCGGTACCTGACCTTTCCCATTTATACTTTTAGCCCATATATATTTTCCATCCTTATCGTATTTCGCAAAGAATGCGTCTTCATTTTGCCCCGATTGTGTCAGCTGTCCGCCCGTTCCTCCTGCCGGATCAAAATTAGCAGTTCCGTTAAATGTTCCGGTTACGTAACAATTCCCTTTAGCGTCCACAGCTAAGCTTGCTGCTCTGTCGTGTTGAGGGCCACCCATACTTTTAGCCCATAGAAAATCACCATCGGCTGTGTATTTAGTAAGAAAAACATCCCATAATTGAGCAATCCGGATTGAGGAATCGGCTCCGGGGTTGAAGTCAACTTTGCCATTAAATTCTCCAAAGACATATACATTATCTTCTGCATCAACACCTATACCGGCACCGTATACGTTAATGTTGCCATATCCTATCGTAGGTATTTCCTTACTTCCTATGTGTTGTGCCCAAAGGTATTTTCCTTGCGGATCGTACTTGGCAATAAACAAATCACCTCCCGGGCTTATCGCAACTAATTCTTCCTTGCCGGGCCCGCGGTCAAAATCAACAGTGTCATTAAAATAGCCGGTGATGTAAGAATTGCCCTGCTTATCTACTACTATCTTTACTCCGGAATAATCATATGCTTTACCTCCAATGCCCAGGGCCCATTCGTAACCGGGCGGCAACTGGGCCGTGAGCTTAGTGGTAAAGGCCGTGAGCAGCAATGCGATAATACCTAGTGCGTGCCCCGGTTTCATTCTGAAAATTGTCTTATTTTTCTTATTCATTCTTATGAAGATTTTAGTATGATATAAAAGATTGACTTATGCTTTTTTAAATTGAGAAACTGCAGGCTAATATTTTACGGGTTTATCTTGACATATTTGTCGCCAGTGCTGGTAAGGGAAAGTCAGGAGGGCGTATGCGATTTTTGCCGCAAATGTAAGTAGCGTTTTTGCTCATAATTATCATTTTTGTGTAAAAAAACAGATTTGAAAAAATTCTTTCCGTGTGGGTTTATCAATAAAGAAATTATAGGTGTTTATTTCCTGTTATAAACTTTATATGGCTGGTAATGGTGTTCGTCCGGTTGTTTTACTTATTGACATATCCTGCCCTTTTTCTGTAATCAAAGATAGACACACCTCCAACCCGGTGTAATAGCGATATCCCCTGAAAATAAAAACCCCGTGCTGATACGAGGTTTTTGGTATGTATAATTTTTGTTTTTTTGTGTCATAATAATTCCGGTAACCAGCCCGGTGGATAATGCAGAAAAGAGGTCGTTATATTTTATTGTTGTGTTTATGGTGTGCTTTTGCTCCGGCTTCTGCTCAGTATAATGATGCACCCTATTTCCTGCAGATAACGGAAAGCCCTCTTGTAATAGATAATTTACTGGCCAGAGGAGACAGCTTATATTTTAAGCAACAATACGACTCCTCGATGTATCACTACCAGAAAGCCCGTATTAAAAGTCTGTATTCCGGCTACGGAAAAGGTTTGATTCAGGCTGATATAGGTATAAGCGGTATATACCGCCAGCAGGGCAATTACGGCAAGGAAAGGGTTGTGTTGGAGCAGGCGCTGTCTTATTGTAAAATTGCAGATAATACGATAAAATATAAAGCTTATATTTATAATCTTATGGCTGTTAATGACGGCTATAGAGGCATGTATGAAAAAGCGGTTCAAAGCTTTGAGAAAGCCGCAGAGCTATCTGCAAAATATCCCCTGCCTCAACTTCCCACAGCATTAATACTGAATAACCTGGCAACGATGTACAGTGAGATGGATATGAGGGAGATGGCATTGGGCCGCTTGCAGCTTGTGGATTCTATCCTGCATACCCGACCAGATGCCGGAGTGAAGGTCAAGAACCTCTGGACTTATGCTTATTTTTATGATAAGGTTTTTGACTTTGAGAAAGCAAAGCTTTATTTAGATAGTCTTATCCCGCTTGCGGATAGTCTGGGTGATGACGGTACCCGGTTTATGGCCTATTGGAAACTGGCAGATATAGCATTACTGCAACATCATACTAAAGATGCCGAATATTATTTGCACAAGATGGAAGGGGTTCCCGCCGATGATATTGAACCCTTGCTGCTTAAAAGAAAAAATACAATAGCAGGACGCGTGTACACTGCGCAGAAGAATTATCCGGGCGCTATAAGGGAATACAGCGCGGCATTAATGGTGGCACAGCAGGCTAAGTCGTGGACAGAGCAGGCTGACTTGTATAAATCAATGGCAAAAATTTATGCCGCTATGCATCAATTTGATAAAGCCTACCAACACGTTCAGCTGGCGCAGGCTTATACAGATAGTGTAAACAAAGAAAAACAGGCCAGGAGTATAGCTGCAATAGAAGCCCGATACCAAAGTGCTCAAAAAGACAAAGCCATAGCAGAGAAAGATAAAGCCATAGCCCAAAGAGAATTGTATATTTATAAGCAGAGCAATGCTATAAAATACCGGAATATTATTATTAGTGTGGCTGTTTTCTCCGTTGCGTTGTTACTGGCAGCCTTATATGTTGTAGTTAAAAGTTACCGTCAAAGGCAAAAGCTCAGGGATGAAAAGATGATAGTGGATCTTCGGGAACAGGAGCTGAACCAGATTAAAGCCATGATGGATGTAGAAGAGCAGGAGCGTACCCGTATAGCAAGAGATATTCACGACGGGCTCATGATCAAATTCTCGACGATAATGATGAACCTGTCCGCACTGTTTGATGGTGATAAAGAAAAGGATACTTACCTGGAACAACTGGATTCAGCCATAACTTCCTTGCGTAATGTGGCCCATAATCTGATGCCGGATGTGCTGCTGGAAGGCGGTCTTGCGGAGGCCATTTATTATTTTTGTGAAAACATCAAAGAAGAAGTCCATTTTGAGATTACTTTTAACTTCCTAAATGAGATCCCCCGTTTTGATGAAAAGTTTGAGCTATCCGTTTATCGGATGGTACAGGAACTGATACAGAATATCGTTAAGCATGCGAAAGCCACTGAAGCTTACATTCAGATCGGTTATGGCGAAGGCCTATTGCATATCACAATAGAAGATAACGGTATAGGTATGGATGCAAAGCAAAAAAGCACTACAGGACTTGGCTTGAAAAGTATCCAGAACAGGATGGTGGCTTTAAACGGGACAATGGAAATATCAAGTGAAGAAGGTGCCGGAACCAGTATTGTACTGGAATTTATAGTGGAGGAAGTACAAGCAGAAAGGGGTAACTGATCAAATTTATTTTTTTATAGCAGGCAGCTGCCGGGTTAAAAAACGGAACATGAAGAAAATCAGGGTATATATAGTTGACGACCATTCCCTGGTAATTGCCGGGGTATGCAATCTTTTACAAAATACGCCACACATCGAAATCGCCGGTGAATTTGCAACAGGCAGAGAGCTACTGGAAGCTCTGAATACGGAGCGCCCGGATATCATATTACTGGACATTCTCCTCCCGGATATTAATGGTAAGGAACTGACGTTGATGATAAAAAAGGAGTATCCGGAAGTGAAGGTCATAGCATTATCCAGCCTGGATGCGCCTACACACGTTAAGGCCATGATACGGAACGGCTGTGAAGGATACCTGCTTAAAAATGCACGAAAAGAGATTATGGTTGAAGCTATAGAAACCGTGTACAGTGGCGGACAATACATTGAGTCGAACCTGGAGAAGAAGATGCTGAACAGCTTTTTAAATTTCCGGAACCGCCAGGAGAAAGAAGTAGTCAACCTGCATAACGTAAAGCTGACAAAAAGAGAAAAGGAAATACTGTCAATGATCGTGAAGGAAAACAGTAACCAGGATATCGCAGACCGGCTCTTCATCAGTGTGCGCACAGTCGAATTTCATCGTAAGAACCTGCAACAGAAACTGGATGTCAGGTCTTCACTTGGTTTATTGAAGATAGCTATAGATATGGGATTGACGGATGTGTGAAGTGATCATTCTTTTTTATTTCTCGCAACGAACGCAAAGGAGACGCGACGTAAAAGGTGATATTGGTAAAGACAGCTTTAGTTCATTCTTTGATTATTAGAACATAACCTAATGTCATTAACTTTAGATGTTGGTGTTTTTACCTGATTTCGATCTATCCCTAATAACAAAATTTAAAGTTACTGTTCCCGTGAATCAACAGTGGTAGTACAAATTCACACTCATCACCTATCATTCATCACCCATCACCCATCACCTATAATTTCATCGCCTCCATAATCCGCTCCAAATCTTCATCATTATAAAACTCAATAGTGATGAAACCTTTCCCGCTTTTCTTCCTGTCCAGCGCTACTTTAGTAGCAAAATGCGAGGCCATACTGTCTTCGATCCTTTTATAGGCGGGCGGAAGTTTATAGACAGCCTTGTTTTTCTCAGCCGGCTTTTTCTCCTGCGCCATATTTTTTACCAGTTGCTCTACCTGCCTTACAGACAAACCTTTTTGTACGGCTTCCCGGTATACATATAGTTGCTCATCCACATTTTCCAAACCAATAATAGCCCGTGCATGTCCCATGCTGAGCCCGCCGTCGCGCACCGATTTCTGTATGTCAGGCGGTAGCTTTAAAAGGCGCAGATAGTTTGTAACCGTACTGCGCTCCTTTTTCATACGTTCTGCCACCTGTTCCTGGGTCAGCGTACATTCATCCATAAGACGCTTATAGCTTAGGGCAATTTCAATAGCATTGAGGTTTTCCCTTTGCAGGTTCTCCAGTAATGCCATCTCCAGCAACTCCTGGTCATTTGCGGTACGTACATAAGCCGGAATATCTTTCAGCCCTGCCATTTTAGAAGCCCGGAACCTGCGCTCGCCTGAAATAAGACGATATTTCCCATTGGCCATTTTGGCAACTGTTACCGGCTGTATAATATCATGCTGTGCAATGCTTTCCGATAGTTCCTTTAATGCTTTTTCATCAAAATCATGGCGTGGCTGCTTGGGGTTAACCTCTATCTGATCGATAGGTATACGTCCACCTACGACGGCCATCGCCGGTTTAGAACCGGTAGCCGGTATCGCCTCTGCAGTGGCCTTAAGCTCTTCGTCAATATTATTCAACAGGGCCTTAATCCCTAAGCCCAACGCTTTTTTCTTATTGTTTGTGGTCATGTGCTCAATTTCTTACCTTCAGGTGTAGTCAATTACGAATCATTCAACTATTCATTATAACACTCATCATCCATCACTCATCACTCATCATCCATCACTTATCACTTATCACTTATCACTCATCACTCATCACTTATCACTTATCACCCACCACTCCCCCGTCCGGTTCAAATATTTTATCCTCGTTTTTAATTTTAGTCATATCGTTTTTCTGCAGGATTTCTTTAGCCAGGTTCAGGTAATTGATGGCCCCGGTGCTATCCGTATCATACATTAACGCCGGCTTACCAAAGCTTGGCGCTTCACCTAATTTGGTATTTCTGTGTATGATCGTATTGAATACCAGGTCTTCGAAGTGATTTTTTATTTCTTCTACTACCTGGTTGCTTAGTCGTAGCCGCCCGTCATACATCGTCATTAAAATACCTTCGATCTGCAATCCCGTATTGATGCGGGTCTGTACTATCTTTATGGTATTGAGCAGTTTTCCTAACCCTTCGAGGGCAAAATACTCGCACTGTACGGGTATCACCACAGAATTAGCGGCAGTGAGCGCGTTTACCGTAATCAATCCTAAAGAAGGAGAGCAGTCGATGATAATAAAATCGAAATTCTGGTCTTCTTTCTCCAGTGCCATTTTCAGTATATGCTCCCTGTTCGGATGATTGATCAGCTCGATCTCTGCACCTACCAGATCCAGGTGGGAAGGAAGCAAATAAAGATTAGGCGTTTCTGTTTCCAGCATGACCTGTGCTACCGGTATTTCGTTTACCAGGCAATCGTACAGGCTCACCTGTATATTTTTCAGGTCGAACCCGTTACCGGTGGTACTGTTGGCCTGAGGGTCGGCATCTACCAGGAGCGTCTTGTACTCGAGTACGGCCAGGCTTGCTGCCAGGTTGATTGCCGTGGTGGTCTTGCCGACACCGCCTTTCTGGTTTGCTATTGCTATTATTTTTGCCATTATTCAGATTGTCATATACCCGGATGGAAAACGGGTTGGTATAATATATTATCCTTTACTTATTTATTTCTATTGTGGTGCCTATACCAGGTAATAAAAGCTCTTTACCCGCATCTTTAAATACCTGCTGAGCCCGGGTCTGGTCTATGACGATATACCCGAATGTGTCGTAATGCACACCGATGACCCTGTTGCAACCTGAGAAATCAGCAGCTATCACGGCTTCTTCCGCATCCATGGTGAAATTGCCCCCGATAGGGAAAATGGCAATGTCTAAAGAGGCATACCTGGGTATCAGTTGCATATCCATTGTCAGGGAGGTATCGCCTGAGTAGTAGAAATTCATGCTTTCAGTACGGACTACAAAGCCTCCCGGGTTGCCGCCATAACTACCGTCGGGTAAGCCACTGCTATGCATAGCCGGTACAAAATGGACTTTACCGAAATCAAACTGCCGCGGCCCGAAATTCATGGGATGAACGTTGGTATAACCTTGCTGCGACACCCAATCGGTAATTTCCGCGTTGGAAATGACCAATGCACCAGTACGTTGGGCTATAGGCAGCAGGTCGGCTATATGATCGCCATGACCGTGGGACACCAAAATGTAATCTGCCTCTATATTATTGATATTAATATCTTTTGCCAGCTCATTCCCTGTTATGAAAGGATCAAATAATAATTTCCTGCCCGGGATTTCTATCATAAAGCAGGAATGGCCGTAATAGGTAAACTTCATTTCGTTCTGATTTGATTTCCACCTGTAAATAGGATAAAAACAGGTATACTGCTCGATGTTATTAACTTTAGATATTGGTGATAACACCAACACCGATGGTTGACGTTGCGGGTATTATCACCCGCAACTATACGAAGCCTTAAGCTAATGACATTGGTATACTGCTCACAAAAATACGTCCAAAGAATGACTTTTTAAGTAAATGTGGATAATTACACCGAAAATTTACTTTGTGGAATTTAGCTGAAGGTAGTATTATTGCAGATGATAGACCGTATTTAAAAAACATATAATATTTGTTATTTATTTCTAACAGACCAATTGCATGAAGCATTCTTATATATTCCCGGGACAAGGCGCACAATTTCCCGGCATGGGGAAACATCTGTATGAATCGGATAAAAAAGCAAAAGAACTTTTTGAACGGGCCAACGATCTGTTGGGGTTCCGCATATCTGATATTATGTTTTCCGGAACTGATGAAGAATTAAAGCAGACCAGCGTAACGCAGCCGGCCGTTTTTCTACATTCTGTGATCGCTTTTCTTACCGCACCTGATACGGCTCCCGATATGACAGCAGGTCATTCTCTGGGTGAATTCTCAGCCCTGGTGGCGGCAGGGGCACTGCGTTTTGAAGATGCGCTTCAACTGGTTTCCCAACGGGCCAAAGCAATGCAAAAGGCCTGTGAGCTGCAACCTTCCACTATGGCAGCTATCCTGGGGCTGGATGACGAAACGGTAGAGCAGGTGTGCGCGCGTATAAACGCGGAAGAAACGGTGGTGGCAGCTAACTATAATTGCCCGGGACAACTGGTGATCAGCGGAAGTGTAAAAGGCGTGGAATTGGCCTGTGAAGCACTGAAGACAGCTGGAGCCCGTCGTGCATTAATGCTCCAGGTAGGTGGGGCCTTTCACTCTCCTTTAATGGAACCGGCACGTGCTGAGTTGCAGGCAGCCATTGAGCGGACTACTTTCAGTACCCCGGTTTGTCCTGTTTACCAGAATGTGGATGCTTTGCCCTACACCGATCCCGAAAAAATAAAAGCCAACCTGATCAACCAGCTTACGGCACCCGTAAGGTGGACACAAACCATACAGAATATGGTAGCGGATGGGGCAGGGCAGTTTACCGAGTGCGGACCGGGTAATGTATTGCAGGGATTGGTGAAGAAAATACATAAAGAATCGGTAACCATAGGAATGGGGTAGGCCTGATAGAGTAGTTGGCGGTAAAGGTTATTTCACGTAAAGGGGACAGAGAAACTACGAAATAAAGATATATATATAATATTTTGCGTAGTGACTTTTGTAGTCTTTGTTTCTTTATGTGAAATTTATACGCACTTTTTAGGCAACCTCGGCATAAAACCTGTTGTCTTGCGAAAGCAAAATTTTACTTTTGAATTTTTTATCACAAAATGAGGATGAAATATCAAATATCTTACCTGTGCCTTGCAGTCGTTTTTGCGGCTTCCTGCTCGGAGATGAGCGGTAACCGGGAGCGTGGGCCTATTGTATTAGGCGATTCATCTACTATTGTTACCGAAACGGATGCTCAATATCTGAAAGATGAAGTGCTTGATATAGGACCCCGGCCCGCAATGGAAAAGCAGGTAGAAGAAACGAAGCCGGAGCCAACGAAGGTAACTGAAGCAGTTGCGGAAAAAACGGAAGATACACCTACGCCGAAAGTAGCCGGCAAGGGTTTTAATATTGATTTTGGCGGTGTCCGTATGGTTCTGGAAGGGTTGGAAGCTAAAGAGATCAAAAAACAGGATCCCGTGAAACAAAGCGGCGTAGCTTATATGCTGACTTCTCCGGACATAGCTAAGGGAAAAGTAGTTATATACGGTGCTAAAGAGCTTACGGTAAAGCAACGGTACCAATCCCAGTTAGTAATTCGTTCGGAATCCGGGATGGTGGATTTACGTAATTTAGGGCTTTATACTTCCGATTGGGCGGTAGTCAATACTTCGGGCAATGCTGCTCAAAAAAGCTTTACGCTTAGTGGCTTGGGTAACCCCGCATTCTTGCAGGCCAATAATAATAAGATCACTAATGCGGCGGATAAGGAGCTGCGTAAAAGAAGAACAAACAGCCGCACCATACAAAGCTGGATGAAGGAAATTAAAAAGATTAAAAAGCCGGGAGATAAACCTTCTGAAATAATACTGGATAATGTACAATGGCAGATCTCCGGTAAAGATGCTAAGGGTAATGCTTTTCAGAAGACGGTTCGTATTGATGTTTGAGCGCGTCCTGTTAGATAGCAGGTATTTCAGGGACTAAAAGTTAAGGACATGGTATTATCTGTATCTGGTGTATATGGTGAATGTATATTTTCCCACTGATTTCGCAGATGAGCGGAGAAGTAAGTTATAGCCAGCGGGAAATTTTAAATCAAATTGGCATTTCAGAAGTTTGTTATGTATAGTGGACAAAATAACATTCTGAAGCAAGTAAAGCGCATGATGCAGTCTGAAATGCAATACTATTATAAACCTATTAATATCACCCATCGCTTATCACCTATCACTTATAAAAACTGGAAATTATTTTGACACGGCTACTATGGTAATAATCCTAACTGTATAGCCGCATTAGCCAATCCGGCCGGACTTTTAACGCCCAATTTCTGAAACAGGTTATATTTATGATTTTCTACCGTACGGATGCTCAGGTATAATTTGGTTGCTATTTCCTGGTTACTCAGATCTGCCACCACTAATTTCAGAATTTCTTTTTCCCGCTTACTCAGCATTGGAGTAAGTGGCGCACCCGATTGCCCGGCACCGACCAATCCCGAAAGTAAACTTTCCTGCAGTTCAGGGTCAATGAAGGTTTTACCCGTTAAATGTATTTTTTCAATAGCCTCCACTAATACGGATTTAGTAGCGGTATTCTTTAACAGGTAGCCTCTGCAACCCAGCTCCATCATTTCTTTAACCAGCACTACAGAGCTCCAGCTGCTTAACACCAGTATAGAGAGCGTGGGATACGCTCTGCGTACTTCCGCCGCTACTTCGTTACCCGGCCTGTCGGGGAGCTGCATATCCAGCAGCAACAAATCGGGGACAGCCATTTTTAAACCAGCCATTAAAGCGGATGCTGAAGAATAGCAAGCCGTTACCGTTATATTATCAGCCGCATTAAGGGTATTGCTCAGCCCTTCTATAACCATAGGATGATCATCTACCAATATAACTCTAATAGACATTTTAATCAATTAAGAATTAAGAATTAAAAATTAAGAATTAAGTAAGCATCATTTACAAACAAAACAACTTCCCCACTTGTACTGAGCCGTGCCGAAGTACTTGTACTGAGCCGTGCCGAAGTAAGTAACATCATTCCGATGGGTTATTAGCCAGCTAAATCAAAGCAACGATGATAAAAATGGGTACAGATAATCAATGTTTTGAAAACTTGTCATCGGCACCAACCAGGGCAAAAAATGGTATGTCCAGAACTATATCGCTCATAGTTTAGTAAAATAGTCAAAATAAATTCCTCACTTGTACTG
>JBEBVI010000059.1:0-14986 GCA_040392805.1 Taibaiella helva | reverse complement strand
GAAAAACAAAGAAACAATGGAGAAAAATATATAAGGTATCTCACTCATGTTGATGATGGCAAAAGAAAGAAAGCTTGTGCTCAGTACGAGGAACAAACAGGTTACAAATGCCAGGGATCTGCTGAAAGATAATTGGATGATCAGCTTATACAACATGATAACAGAAGCAAAGGCCAATACCCCATTCAATGCACTGAAAAAACTAATATCCGTAAGTCCAAGCCGCATAAACAGGCTGATAAGGAAAGGATACCCAGGCGGAAAGTGATTATTAGGAGTGAGCAGAGGAGTGGAAATATCTACATATCCCTGCCCTGCAGCCAGCGCCTTGCCTAAAATATGATAAAACACATTATCGCCGCCGATATCGATTTTCTCAGAAAAAGCTGAAAAATAAACGAAAACAAAGATTACTGCCAGAACTGCAAAATGAAGCCAGGCATAGGATTTGGAAGAAGCTACAGTGGGTTCGGGAGCAGGTTTCGAAGTATCTTTACCGGTGCGTGTTTTATTAGCCATAAGAGATGATTAAAGTTGTTCTGTTCTATTCATTATTTAGCTTTGAACAAACCATACTTAAGAATACAATAAATGGCCCTGAAGCCGTCTTTATAATTGATCTTCTTACCTTCAGAATAAGTCCTGCCATAATAGGAAATACCTACTTCATATATCCGTATATTAGGTATACGGCTTATTTTTAAGGTAATTTCCGGCTCCATACCAAACCGGTTTTCCCTTATCGTAAATTGCTTCACTACCTCCCTGGTGAATAATTTATAACAGGTTTCCATATCCGTCAGGTTCAGGTTGCTGAACATGTTCGATAGCATAGTGAGCCACTTATTCCCAATGGTATGCCAGAAGAAAAGAACGCGGTGTGGGCCCTCACCCATAAACCGGCTTCCATATACTACATCCGCAAATCCGTTTACAATAGGCGCCAGCAATTTATTAAATTCATTGGGATCATATTCCAGGTCGGCATCCTGTATAATAACATAGTCACCATTAGCATACTGCATACCGGTACGGATAGCTGCTCCTTTACCCTGGTTAACCTCATGATAATAGTAATGCAGCCGTACATGCGGGTGATCTTCGGCAAACTGTTTCACCTGAGCTCCCGTGCCGTCTTTAGAATGATCGTCAATAACTACTATCTCTTTCTCAATACCGTCGATCAGGGAAACGAGCTGCACACTCTTTAGTACCTTATAGATATACTTCTCCTCATTATAAGCCGGGATAATAACACTTAATAGTTTTTGACCCATATAATCCAATAGTTAACTATTTAACTGTAGCAGATATTGCGGGCAGGCAACGGCTTCTACAGCGTATTGTTGGCAGACAATAATCAAAACCATAAGGGATAAAGATGAACGGGATCATAAAATACCCTTACTTACCTTATATATTTTTCCATTCTATAAAAGAGGAAAAAAGAATCAATTGTCTGCCTATATTTGAAAATATTTTTTAAACGAGGCCGAAGTTAAGGAGCTTATTCCATGCTCAGATATATTATATTAGAATGATTATACTATTAACAAATAGATAACAATACATAAATTACCCGGTAAACCGTTCGTTACTCATGAAATACTGAAATACAGTTCTATCGCATTTTCCTTTCATGACATTAACAGAACAGTAGTATGCTTTTTTAAGACTACAAAGGCACCAGGGAATTATGAAAAACTTAATTCCCTGGTGCCTTTACCCCTGCTCACTGTTTTAGTTCCAGCCACCGCCCAATGCCTGGTAAACATTAACCAGTACGTTCATACGTTGCTTTTGAGTTTCAATGAGTTCAAACCTCGCTTCCAAGGCATCACGTTGGGTCATTAATACTTCCATATAATCAGCATGTGCCGATTTGAAAAGTGCATCTGAAATATTAACCGACCGGGACAATGCATCTACCTGTTTCGCCTTCAGGCTATAACTTTTATCAAGGTTATTGATCTGCGACAAATGATTGGCTACCTCTATATAAGCCTTTAACACGGTTTGCTCATAATTGTATATAGCCTGTATCTGCTTCGCATTGGCATTGTAATAGTCTGCTTTAATGGCGTTACGGTTAATAAGAGGAGCAGCCAGTTCACCGGCCAGCGAATAAATCAACGATGCAGGTGTTTTCAGAAAATAAGAAGGATTAAATGCCTGGTAACCCAAAGATGCCGAAATACCTAAGGACGGATAGAATTTTGCCCTGGCTACTTTGATGTCCAGCCGGGCAGCAGCAAGTTGCTGTTCTGCCTGCCTGATGTCCGGCCTTTGCGTCAATAATTGGGCTGGCAGACCTTCTTTTATGTTAGCCGGCACCAGATCTTCAAACCCTTTGCTGTTACAGGCTATGGGCTGCGGATAGCGCCCCAGCAGAAAATTCAGCTTATTCTCTGTTTCTGTGATCTGCTGCTTTATAGCATATTGAAGGCTTTGAGTAGATAGTAATTGAGCTTCAAACCTGCGCACCGCCAGTTCTGTAACACGAGTGGCTTCTTTCTGCAACTTTACAATATTCAGGGCATTACCCTGGATATCAATGTTTTTATTTAAAATATCCAATTGGTTATCCAGGGCTAGTAATTCATAATAGGTATTAGCTATTTCCGATACCAAATGAGTGATCATAAAGTTCTTACCCTCAACCGAAGCCAGATACCTGGATACTGCTGCTTTCCTGGCATTCCGCAGCTTATGCCATACATCCACTTCCCAACTGGCCTGTATGGCCAGCAGATAATCCGGCAATGGTTCCGGCATTTCCCGGCCCGGTGCAATATCATTCGCAGCATCACTGGCACCCCGGCTGGTGTATCTGCCCGGTTTTTCTAAACCGGCACCACCGCGTATTCCAACAAAAGGCAGGTATTCGCCTTTCCTGGCCCTGATTTCATTACGGCTTATCTCAATCTCCTGAAGCATAATATTCAGCTCCTGGTTATTCTTTAAAGCCGTATCGATCAATGCCCGGAGATAAGGATCGGTAAAAAACTCCGTCCACTTTATACGGGCCATGTTTAGCGTATCTCCGTTAATAGCATTGCTATAAGCTGCTGGTAAAGCCTGTCCTGTAGGCTTTTCCGTTAGTGAGGGCAGCTTGCAGGAACTGTAAGTGAATAACAGGAAAGCTAACCCTGTATAACTATATATTTTATTCTTAAACATTGTCATCGTTTTTCTGTTTATCAAGCTTGATTTCCGGCTTTATCCGGAAAAGTCTGAATTTTTTCTTCTTCTTCCGTTTGTTATATACGAAGTCTTCAGTTAAAGGAACCTCATCTTCATCCCTGATGAGCTTGCGGCCTTCTGCCAGCTTACCGAATATATAATACAGGCCGGGTACCACAATAACACCGAAAACCGTTCCCAACAACATACCGCCTGCTGACGAAGCGCCGATCGTACGATTGCCCAAAGCACCCGGCCCGGTGGCAAAGAGCAATGGGATCAGACCTGCGATAAAGGCAAAGGAGGTCATAAGTATAGGACGGAAACGTACTTTGGCCCCCTCTATCGCTGCCTCTAATATAGTAGCACCCTGATGGTGCTTCTGAACAGCAAACTCCACGATCAGTACGGCATTTTTACCAAGCAGTCCGACCAGCATTACCAAACCAACCTGGGCATATATATCATTTGCCAGTCCCATAAGCTTCAATAACAGGAATGCCCCGAAAACACCTACAGGCAGGGAAAGTATAACAGCAAGAGGGATAATAAAACTCTCGTACTGAGCTGCCAGCACAAAATACACGAAGGCTAAAACAATAAGGAAAATATAAAGAGATTCATTACCACGTGCGGCTTCGTCCTTGGAAAGTCCCAGCCAGTCTATATCATAGCCCCTGGGCAATGTGGTTTTAGCTACTTCCTGTATTGCTTTGATAGCCTCACCACTACTATAACCCGGGGCAGGTGCGCCGTTGATGGCTGATGCCGTGTACATATTAAACCTGGTGATTTCATTAAGCCCCTGTTTTTTCTTTATTTTCATAAATGCGGAATAGGGCACCATTTCATCCCGGTCATTTTTGACATACAATTTCAAAAGATCGTCTGGCAAAGCCCGGTATTCCGGCGCAGCCTGCACATACACTTTAAAGAAGTTACCGAAACGGATAAAACCCTGCTCATAAGTACTTCCGATTAATATGGAAAGATTATCCATAGCATTACTTATCGATACCCCTTTCTGCATGGCCGCTTTGTTATCGATCTCCAGATCGTACTGGGGATAGTTGGCCGCAAAAAAGGTAAAAAGCCCGGTTAATTCCTTCCGTTTTTTCAATGCTTCCATAAACTCGTCATTGACCTTTCCAAATGATTCGTAATCGCCGGTATTGGTTTTATCGAGCAGACGCAGGGAGAAGCCGCCGGCAGCGCCATATCCGGGTACAGCAGGCGGTTCGAAAAATTCGATAGTAGCGCCGGCAATAACCTTAGACTTTTCTTCCAGCTCCTCGATAATTTCTTTAGCAGAATGCTTCCTGTCCGACCAGTCTTTGAGGTTAATCAGGCAGGTTCCGGCATTGGAGCCCCGGCCTTCTGTTAATACCTCGTACCCGGCAAGGGCTGAAACAGATTGGATACCTTCTATATGTTCGGCTATCCGTTGCAGTTTTCGCGAGATGTCGTTTGTTCTTTCCAGGGTAGAGCCGGGCGGCGTTTGTATGATGGCATAGATCATCCCCTGGTCTTCGTTGGGAATAAAACCCGAAGGAAGCGTTTTAGAAGTCAGCCATATACCTCCACAAAAGGCGAACAGTAATCCGAAAGTAACTACTCTCCGGTCTGCAATACGCCGCAGCAGATTGGTATATCTTCCCGTAAGCCTTTCGAACCAGTTGTTGAACTGATCAATCAACCAGTTCACTGGTGTCTTTTTCTTTGGTTGTCCATGTGTATTTTTCAGGATCATTGCGCAAAGCACCGGTGTAAGTGTCAGCGCTACAAAACCCGAAATAACAATAGAGGTAGCCATAGTAATGGAAAACTGCCGGTAAAATATACCTACCGGTCCCGTCATAAAGGCTACCGGAACAAATACCGCTGTCATCAGTAAGGTAATAGCGATAATAGCACCGCTGATCTCCTGCAATACTTTCTTCACCGCTTTATAAGGTGTTAAATGTTCTTCCGCCATCTTGGTATGCACAGCCTCTACCACCACAATAGCATTATCTACCACAATACCTATAGCCAGTACCAAAGCAAATAAGGTAATCAGGTTAATCGTAAGACCCAATAGCTGCATAAATATAAAAGCACCCACCAGTGATACCGGAACCGCAAGTGTCGGGATAAGCGTAGAGCGCCAGTCGCCCAGGAAGAGGAATACCACGATTGCTACCAGTATAAATGCTTCCGCAAGCGTATGTACCACTTTCTCTATAGAAGCATCCAGGAAATGGGATACATCATAACTGATCTGGTAATCCATACCGGAAGGAAAGGAATTGGCCTTAATTTCTTCAAGTTTGGATTTCACTTCCTTAATAACATCGCTGGCATTACTACCATAAGTTTGCTTCAGGGTAATAGCTGCTGATGGATGCCCGTCCATATTGGAGTAAATGTCATAAAATTCACTACCCAGCTCTACATCGGCAATATCCTTAAGCATCAACGATTCGCCATCAGCGTTAGCACGGATAATAACATTTTCGTACTGTTCCGGTTTATTAAATCTTCCCGCATAGGTTAAGACGTATTCCAGGGCCTGGGAACGTTTCCCTGTAGCCTGCCCTATCCTACCCGGTGAGCCTATAATACTTTGTTCGGCAAGCGCCTTCATTACTTCTTCGGTAGATACATTATACGCACGCATACGATCCGGCTTCAGCCATACACGCATAGCATACTGGCGACTTCCCAATATCTTAGCGCTGCCCACACCGTTAAGCCGACTTAGTTCCGGTATAATATTAACACCTGCAAAATTGTACAGGAAGTTTTCATCTGCTTTGGGGTCTTTACTATACAGGTTAACATACATCAGCATATTAGGTGATGTATAGCTTACTACAAGCCCTTCGCGCTGTACCAGTTCAGGCAGCCTGTTGGTCACCTGCTCAATCCTGTTTTTGACGTTAACAACGGCCTGGTTGGGATCCGTGCCCAGGTCAAATACGACCTGTATGGTAGCTTCACCGGCACTGGTGGCATCGGAGGTCATATACTTCATACCGGGTGCACCGTTAATAGCCTTTTCCATAGGTATCAGCACGGAGTTGACCAATACATCCGCACTGGCTCCCGGGTAAGCTACGTTCACCACGACCATGGGCGGTGCGATAGATGGGAACTGTGATACCGGAAGGGTTTCAATAGCCAGTATACCCATGAAAATGATAACTACCGATAATACTATGGCGAGAACAGGTCTCTGAATGAATTTATTGAACATGTTCTGGATTTTAAATGCTTAATTTATTCTGCTGGCAATTTTAGTTCTGCAATC
Source organism: Taibaiella helva (assembly GCA_040392805.1). Classification (GTDB taxonomy): domain Bacteria; phylum Bacteroidota; class Bacteroidia; order Chitinophagales; family Chitinophagaceae; genus Taibaiella; species Taibaiella helvus_B. The sequence continues at coordinate 8,511 of JBEBVI010000059.1, read as the reverse complement.
ACGGAGCGGGGCTCCTGGTAGTTATAGCTTATTTTATCATCCTCTTTCACCTTACGTAAACCTTCCAGCAATATTTTATCATGATCGGCCAGGCCAGACTGTACTACATATAAGTCATCCATTTCTGCTTCAATAGTGATCTCTTTTGATTTCACTACATTATCTTTATTAACTACATACACGTACTTTTTATCCAGTATCTCGAATGTAGCTTTCTGAGGTATGATGATGGCGTCTCTCACCGGTACCTTCATTAGTATATTACCGGTTTCCCCATGTCGCAATAAGCCTTCAGGATTGGGGAATGTTGCACGAAAAGGAATATTACCGGTTTCATTATCAAAATCGGCTTCTATGGTCTCCACCGTTCCAGATAAAGGGAAGGGCTGATGGTTGGCCATCATAAGGGTTACAGTAGATGCATCTTTATGTTCTTTTCCTTTATAGTCAAGATATTCCGCTTCCGGTACGTTAAAGTAAACCCACATCTTACTGTTATCAGACAATGTGGTCAACAGGTCACCATCACCCACAAGGCTTCCCGGACGCACCTGAAGACGGTCAATGATCCCGTCAAAAGGCGCCCTGATTTCGGTAAACTGAAAATGAGCCTGCATCAACGCCAGTTCTGCCTTAGCTTTGGCCAGCTTAGCTTTAGCCATAGCCAGCTCATTCGGTGAAACCACGTTGCTGTCGGCCAGCTTCTTAGTATTCTGATATTCTATTTCCGTAAAATTGGCTTCAGCCCTCGCCTTCTCCAGCTCGGCCGTATATAAATTAGGCATGATTTTGAATAACAGTTGGCCTTGCTTCACAAACTGCCCTTCATCTACATAGCATTTTTCTAAATAGCCCCGCTCCTGTGCCCTGAGCTCAATATGCCTGAAGGAGCGTATCTGGCATACATAATCACTGATAATGGTCGTATCCATTTTCAATGGGCTGGTGACCAAAAGTTTAGTTTCTGCTTCCTTTTCTTTATGAGCAGTTTTACAGCTTGAATGGCACAATAAAGCGCACAAGCCCGTAAGCATGAGTAATCTCTTCATGATACTTTTTAAATATTAAACCGGTATGTTTTGTGAAAATTTCCAGGTATATATAATAGGATAACCTATACCATGCTCCTATTGCTTATATAAGCAAGGAGCATAGAAAGAAAACAATCTAAAAGTTATCAGATATTGTCCCAGCTTTATTAGTATTGTTGTAGCTATGCTCTTATCACACAAGTACCATAACCATTATTGGTTATACCTACAGTTCTTATACCATTTTTATACAGTAGCTGATCCAATTAAAATCGTCGCCTCGTTGCGCTCCTTTGCTACGTTACGAGAAATAATCGGCCTGTCTGATAAATCAATATGGTATTACACATAGGTGAAAACTGTTTCCTAAAACCAACGAATCAGTTAATAAGATAAGAAAAGCATACGACTAACACTAAGCTTATCGGGAAGAAACTCTTTTAGATCTCTGTAAGATAATAATTGACGGGCATCTAAATCAGGAACACCTGAAAGATGACATGCCGCCTGTAGGGTAAAAAAGATTTGAAGTATTTATCGGATGCAGGCTGTCCCTTAAGAAAACCGAAACTATGGTTTTGAGAAAGACAATATGCAGTGATGAAGTAATTGGGGGTATGCAGGTTTACAAAAGACTTTTTGTCTTTGCTTTTCTTAATGAAGCCGGTAGCTTCGTCTTCGTCAGGTTCATTATCCTTAGTAATTAAGGTGCAGCTTGCCTCATAACTAATATCTTTTCCCTGCAAAAACTTAAATGGATCACTACTATTATATCTGCGATCACTTTTTGTAGTATTACCCGACTTTTCTGCAGATGAAACAGCAGAGTGTGTTATATTACTTTGTGAGGTATAAGCGTACAGATTTCCCTGTTCTCCTACCAGAAAAGGCAGCAATAAAAGCAGTAACCGAGAAAGTAGTTTCATCTTCGGCGCCAAAGCTACACAAGTTTACTTACGACGCACACAAAGCAATTGTTAAACTAAAATCCTTTAGTATCCCATTAAGATTTTGCATCGTTTCGCTACGTTATGAGAAACAATCAAATTCCTGATAAATCAGTATTGATATTAATTTTAAGAGAAGTATACCAAACAGCAGAAAAATATAATGACGATCGGTAAAATAAAAACCGGAGTAGTAATTAAAAAATAAGGAGACCAATTAATTAGTCTCCTATTCATTATTCGTACCACGTACGGGATTCGAACCCGTGATTCCTCCGTGAAAGGGAGGCGTCTTAACCCCTTGACCAACGCGGCATTTTCTTTTGGGATGGCAAAGGTAATTTATTTTTCGGGAATAACAACTCCACCATATATTTTTTTATTGCACACATAATAAGCCACTTTGGAAAATCATTCCGATGCCTGTACCTTTGCATCGTTTTTCTTAACATAGCAAAAAATCCAATCCACAAAAATGAGTAAAGTAAAAGTTGCCATTAATGGTTTTGGGCGTATTGGCCGCCTTGCCTTCCGTCAGATATATAATATGGAAGGAATTGAAGTAGTCGCTATCAACGATCTGACTGAACCCAAAGTTTTAGCTCATCTTTTAAAGTATGATACAGCTCAGGGGCGTTTCGGACAGGAAGTGAGCTACTCCGAAAATGCGATCACCGTTAACGGGCACCAGATTAATATTTATGCTCAAAGGGATCCGGCACAGATACCCTGGGGTAAACATGAAGTGGACGTTGTACTCGAATGTACCGGATTTTTTACTGATGCAGAAAAAGCCAAAGCCCACCTGAATGCAGGCGCAAAAAGAGTAGTGATCTCTGCACCGGCAACCGGCGACCTGAAAACGGTTGTGTTCAATGTAAACCACGACATTTTAGACGGTTCCGAAACCATTATCAGTTGCGCATCCTGCACTACCAACTGCCTGGCACCTATGGCTAAGGTATTGCACGAGAAATTTGAAATTAAAGTAGGTCAGATGACCACCGTGCACGCCTATACCAATGATCAGAATACACTGGATGCTCCACATCCTAAAGGCGATCTTCGTCGCGGACGTGCTGCAGCCGAAAATATAGTACCTAACTCTACCGGTGCAGCCAAAGCTATTGGCCTGGTGCTTCCGGATTTAAAAGGTAAACTGGACGGAGGTGCACAACGCGTACCGACGGTAACCGGCTCTTTAACTGAACTGAATACCATTTTAGGTAAGAAAACAACTGCCGAAGAAATTAATGCGGCAATGAAAGCGGCAGCTAACGAGTCTTTCGGATACAACGAAGACGAGATTGTATCCAGCGATATCATCGGTACTTCTTTTGGCTCCCTTTTCGATGCCACACAAACTAAAGTGGTTTCCATTGGCGATCACCAACTGGTAAAAACAGTAAGCTGGTATGACAATGAGATGAGTTATGTTTCTCAGCTGGTACGTACGGTTAAGTACTTTGCCGGGCTGATCAAATAAATTTTCTTCCGCTCAGAAATATAGAAAAGCTGCCTGTACTCATGGGCAGCTTTTTTAATAAATTCCTACATTCAACTATGTAGCCGCAGAACATACACAGAAAGGGAAACAACCGAAACAAATTATACATACATTTGCACGGTGAAAAGATGGATCGCAATATCATTTCTGTTTATTTTCCTTACTACCCATACGGCATTGGGACAGTTGCTGCGATTACCTACGCTTGTTCATCACTACCTGGAGCATGTTGAATGGGACAATAATCCTTCCCTTATTGATTTTCTGGCTACACACTATGCAGGAAAGATCAATCACCCTGATGACAAGCACCACGACCACGAAAACTTACCCTTTAAAGCAATAGACAATCAGACGATACAAACTGTTATGATTGTTCCGCGCCCCGGTATCCCGCTTTCCCGCGTACTAATAGTGGCAGTTGAAGCAAAAAAAGATATCCCCGATCCGCAATACTATTCAAACACTTTCCTGAACAGCATCTGGCAACCGCCACGTTTCAGCTAATCATTCTTTAAACTTCTTATTGTTTTTTTAAAAAGCATAAATGCTTTTTGAGTCGTTGTCCGTGTTGCCTTTGCAGCCCGGCAACAAGTTTAATGATTAGCCATAAATTATGCTGAACAGAATAATTGAGTTCTCTATAAAGAACAAACTCATCATAGGGCTTTTGACCCTTGCCCTCATCGGCTACGGTATTTACGAAGTAACCCGTTTGCCCATTGATGCCGTTCCGGACATCACCAATAACCAGGTACAGGTCATTACCGTTGCCCCGGCTTTGGGCGCAACCGACATAGAACGCCTGATCACATTTCCTATTGAACAGGCCAACAGCAATGTACCCGGATTAAAAGAACTGCGCAGCTATTCCAGTTTCGGCTTGTCGGTTATCACGATTGTATTTGACGACAATGTGGACATATACTGGGCCCGGCAACAAATCTCAGAACGTCTCCAACAGGTTCAGGATGAACTTCCCAAAGGTTTCGGCTCTCCCTTTTTAGCGGCCGTTACTACCGGCTTAGGTGAAATTTATCAATACGTTGTCCGTCCCGAAAAAGGCTACGAAGATAAATACGATGCTATGGAATTACGCACTATCCAGGACTGGATTGTGCGTAAACAATTGCTGGGTGTAAAAGACGTAGCAGATGTAAGCAGCTTTGGAGGGTTGCTCAAACAATACGAAATAGCTGTTGAGCCCGAAAAATTGCTGGCATACAATATCACAATCGGCGATGTGTTTACCGCCCTTGAAAAAAACAACCAGAACACCGGTGGTTCGTATATTGAAAAAGAGGCAACAGCTTTATTTATCCGCAGCGAAGGGCTTGCAGGTAGTACGGATGATATAAAAAATATTGTTGTAAAAAATTTACCCAATGGTATGCCGCTACTGATCCGTGATGTAGCCGAAGTGCAATTTGGCCATGCCACACGATACGGAGCATTGACCTACAACGGCGAACTACAGGTTTCCGGGGCAATAGTATTGATGCTGAAAGGAGCGAACAGCAATGAAGTAATTAAAAACGTCAAAGAACGCATCGGGCATATAAAAAAATCCCTGCCGGAAGGCGTTACCATCGAGCCCTTTATTGACCGTACCAAAATGGTGAACAATGCGATCAGCACTGTCACAAAAAACTTACTGGAAGGCGCATTGATTGTCATCTTTGTCCTGGTCTTATTTTTAGGAAATCTGCGTGCCGGCTTATTGGTAGCTTCCGTCATTCCTCTTTCCATGCTATTTGCCATCATCCTGATGAACCTATTTGGCGTAAGCGGGAACCTCATGAGCCTGGGCGCTCTCGACTTCGGGCTGATCGTAGACGGAGCTGTGATTATCGTAGAAGCCGTAATGCACCGGCTTACCCACAGCAAGTACTTTAGCAAGATCAACAAGCTGACACAAAGCGAAATGGATAACGAAGTTAAGCATTCCGCTTCCAAAATGATGAACAGCGCCGTTTTCGGGCAACTCATTATTCTCATCGTCTACCTGCCCATTTTTACTTTGCAGGGAATTGAAGGAAAAATGTTCAAGCCAATGGCACAAACCGTAGCCTTTGCACTACTTGGCGCATTTGTGCTCTCCCTTACATACATCCCCATGATGAGCGCCCTGTTTCTAAGTAAAACAATTGCGCACAAACAAAATTTTTCCGACCGGATGATGAATCGCCTGGAGCGCTTTTATCAACACTTCTTGCTAAAAGCTTTACGCTATCAGAAAACCATCCTCACTTCCGTGCTCACCTTATTCTTTATTGCTGTTTTTATTCTGACCCGTTTAGGCGGGGAATTTATACCTGCCTTGCCGGAAGGCGACTTTGCAGTAGAAACAAGGGTTCTGCCCGGCAGCAATCTCAACACTTCCATTGAAGCTATATCCAAAGCATCAAAGATCCTGTTAGAAAAATTTCCCGAAGTAGAGCGGATCGTTACCAAAACCGGAACAAGTGAAGTACCGTCAGAGCCCTTACCTATCGACGTATCGGATATGATTATTGTACTTAGGAACCGGAAGGACTGGAAAACAGCCGACAGCTACCAGGATCTGGAAGCAAAAATGAGCAAAGCATTGGAAGCCATTCCGGGCGTTACCTTCAGTTTTCAATACCCGGTCGCCATGCGTTTTAATGAGTTGATCTCAGGAGCAAGACAAGATGTGGTCTGCAAAATATTCGGTGAAAACCTGGACACACTCGCTTTCTACGCCGGCAACCTGGGTAAAATTTGCAACACCGTAGAAGGCAGTAGCAGCCTATATGTAGAAGCAGTGGCAGGGCTTCCTCAAATTACTATAAAATACAACAGAGCTGCCACCGCCCAGTATGGTCTGAACATCAGCGACATTAACCGCGTTGTCAATACAGCATTCGCAGGTGAAGCAAGTGGAACGGTTTACGAAGGAGAAAAACGTTTTGATCTTGTTGTTCGATTGTCAGGCGAAAAACGGAAAGACCTGTCCGATGTCCAGAACCTTTTAATCCCGACACCACAAGGCACACAAATTCCGCTAAGTACAGTAGCACAGGTCGAAATTATTGAGGGTCCCAACCAGATCCAACGCGAAAATTCACAACGAAGAATTATTGTCGGCTTTAACGTTCGTGGGCGTGATGTGCAAAGCATGGTACAGGAATTACAACAAAAAGTTGAAAAGCAAATAAAGCTTCCCACAGGTTATTCCATTACCTACGGTGGCGCATTTGAAAACCTGGAAGCAGCAAAAGCAAGACTATACATTGCCGTCCCTGTCTCCCTTTGCCTAATTTTCTTATTACTATACTTTGCCTTCCGTTCCGTAAAACAAGGCTTGCTTATTTATTCCGCCATTCCACTATCCGCTATTGGCGGCATCCTGGCGTTAGCGATCAGGGGAATCTCATTCAGCATAAGTGCAGGTGTAGGTTTCATTGCCCTGTTTGGCGTTGCCGTGCTAAACGGCATTGTATTGATTGCCGAATTTAACCGGCTGAAGAAGGAAGGACACTCCGATCTCAAACGCATAGTAATACAAGGGGCAAAAATCCGTTTACGTCCCGTTTTAATGACTGCCTTCGTCGCTTCGTTGGGTTTCCTTCCTATGGCCGTCAGTACAGGCGAAGGCGCAGAAGTGCAGCGGCCGTTAGCTACCGTTGTTATTGGCGGTTTGCTTATCGCAACATTCCTCACACTTTTTGTTCTACCCATTTTGTATATACTATTTCATAAGAAGCAGCAGGAAACAGGCGACATACAATCCATCAAAAACAATTAATGACGAAAACCTGAAAAAATATGAAGATGAAAAATGATCCGGGAAGAATAGTTAAAAAGCTACCGGTAACAGTAAAAATCCATTACCTGTTGCCGATCGCCTGTTGCCTGTTACTTATTACAAACCATGCAGGCGGCCAGATCTCCATATTGCTGCAACAAGCGATCGATACGGCGTTGACCAATAATCTTTCGGTAAAAAACGAACGGTTAAAAAGTGAATACCGGCAGAAGCTTATCAAATCGGCGACAAATATTTCCGCAACAAATATTTTTGGTGAATATGGCCAGATCAACAGCTTTTATACGGATACAAGATTAGGTATTTCACAGACGATCAGTTTCCCCACAGTATATGCACGTCAAAAGGAATTACTGAATGCAGAATGGAAAAGCAGTGTGCTGCATATCGGCATACAGGAAGCACAACTAAAAAAGCAGGTGGCACAAATATTTTATACACTCGTATATCTCCGGCAAAAAAAAGAACTATTAGAAAAAAATGACCGCATTTTCGCTGAGTTTCTAAACAAAGCAACACTTCGCTTCGACAAAGGCGAAAGCAATATTTTAGAAAAAACAACTGCCGAAAACCAGCGGGGGCAAATTGCTTTACAGTTGTTACAATTAAAACAGGATATAGAGCTGGTACAATTGCAGTTTCAACTATTGCTCAATACGACAACCGCTTTCACCCCCGATGAAAAAGTAGCCTTACCGGCTCACATTTCCCAAATGGACACCATCCTATTGACAACACACCCGGCAATGCAGCTTTTACAACAACAGCAACAGATAGCAGCAGCAATCACAAAAGCAGAGCGTTCAAAATTATTGCCCGACATTACCCTCGGCTACAACGTCATGGGAATGCGTGGAATGGGTGCGGATAATAAAGAATACAACAGCGTACCCCGTTTTCAATCTGCACAAATTGGCTTAGGCATTCCGATTTTCAACAGTGGGCAAAGAGCAAAAATAAATGCAGCGAAAACAAACGAAATTATTGCAGGAAACGAGTACGAACTGAATGTACAGAATTTCAGGAATGCATATCGTTCCGCCCTGATCCAATACGGGAAGTCCGAAGAAGTTGTTCAGTATTTTGAAAACACTGCATTAAAAAACGCGGAAACCATTAGTACCACAGCTTATCAACAATTCTTAAACGGCGATATCAATTACCTGGAATGGGTACTTCTGACCAATCAGGCAATTGCTATTCAAAGCAATTATATTGAAGCATTAAAAGAAAGAA
>JBEBVI010000058.1:0-15155 GCA_040392805.1 Taibaiella helva | reverse complement strand
GGAGGAATCTCCTAATCATTTGATTACACTTGTGAGATTTACCTTCGGTGAGAAAGTTCTCGACTTCCCCTCGGCAAGCTCGGGGTTCGCTCGAAATGACGACCTTTTTAGGCACCCTCATTATCTCAATAAAGAGCCGGAAGTCTGGGACGGGTATGCTTGCCACAGGCAAGATAATAATTATGCGAAGCTATAAGCTTCGCATAGCTGGAAACACTTGTCTATAGTCATAATTCTTTTTCCATCATTGGGATAATTCCCCAGCTGGTGCACGTAAAATAACCTCATCACTGTTGCACGAGTCCTCTCTCACGTTACAATCCTTTATTCAGGTCAGATAAATTGTACTTCTCTTTCTAGTGTAATTCCGAATTTCTCTGCCACCGACTTTACAATATCCCCGGAGAGTGCGGCGATGTCACTACCCTTTGCATGGCCGTAATTGACCAATACCAAGGGCTGTTGCGCATGTACACCGTAATCATCTTTCCGGAAACCTTTCCAGCCGCATTGTTCAATCAGCCAGGCTGCCGGCACTTTGGTGCTTTGCGCTCCTGTACTATAACCGGGAATACCGGGCCAGGCCTGTTTTAATTTTGTAAAATGTGCATTGTCAATTACCGGATTTTTAAAGAAGCTGCCAGCGTTGCCAATCTGCTGAGGGTCGGGTAGTTTAGAGCGACGGATATGTATCACGGCATCAGAGACACCCCGTATGCCGGGCGGCACTCCCATGCGTGCCATTTCTTCCTGTATAGCGCCGTATTGTGTATTGAGTCCCGGTTTTTTGCTTAAACGGAATACAACAGAGGTAATAATCACTTTATCCTTCAGTTCCCTTTTAAAAATACTGTCCCGGTAGCCGAAGCGGCAGTCGCAGTTATCCAGCTCGCAGAAGGAGCCCGTATCCCTGTTCCAGAAGCGAACGGAATGGAGCACGTCCTTCACTTCCGCGCCATAAGCCCCTATATTCTGAATGGGTGCAGCTCCTGTTGTGCCGGGAATAAGCGAAAGGTTTTCTACCCCTCCATAGTTATGGTCAACACAATACATAACGAAGTTGTGCCATGCTTCACCTGATCCGGCTTTGATCCATATGTGATCAGGGTTTTCCCTGATGACTTCTATTCCTGATATTTTATTATGAATTACCCATACATCAGGATTGTCAACGAACAAAATATTGCTGCCGCCGCCTAATACCAGCAGATCACATCCTGCCGGCTTAGCAGTTTCTATATCGTGTACATCTTCTTCACTGTGCAGCTCCGAAAAATATTTTGCATATACATCCATACCGAATGTATTGAGTTTTCGAAGCGGGTAGCGGTCTACTATCTTAAGCATTGTAAAAGTTGAGAATAAAAAGTATGATGCATCAGCTTGCTTCTACCTTATACCTTATATGGGCATCCTGAAGGTAATCAATAAGATCATCATTTACCAGCAACCGCCCTCCCGAAGAGCGTAAGGTGGTATTCCTTTCATTATCCGGATCCGTGATTAAAATGCTTAATTCGCATGCTCCGGGATGCTGTTGTATATTCCTGCTCAGGAAATCGACGAATCCTTTGTCTACTTTATTGAGGGGCAGCGATAATGATAAGCGCCGTGTATACTTGCTTTTCACATCGCTTAACAGCATGACCCCGGATATGCGGAATTCCATCTGGCCGGGTCTGAAACGGCTCTCTTCGTAGGTGCCGGATATCATTAGCTTTTGTGATTCTTCAAGATAATTGCTGTAATGTACGTAGTTCTCCTTCCAGAAGTTCATCTCTATAGAGCCGGAATAATCGTTAAGCGTCATCCTCCCATATTTATCTCCCTTTTTAGAAATGCCGTGGAAGGGGTTGGAGACAAATCCGGCTATTCTGACCATCCGGCCTTTGTACAGCTCCAGGTCTTTGATCTGGATGATATTGTAATGCTGCATTTCGAAGCGAAAGCCATCTAAGGGATGACCGCTGAGGTATATACCTATGGTGTCTTTTTCTTTTTCCAGCAGGTCATGCAATGTCCAGGATTCGCAGTTGGGTAATTCCGGCGGCTTAATATCCGGCATTTCCATATCGCCGAATAAGCTGTTGGTTGTTGTAGCAGCGGCAGCCTGAACCTGGCTTCCAAAGCGGATAATTCTTTCGATGCCCGTTAGTGGATCCAATGGCGGCATGTAAAAATATTGCGCTCTGTGGTATTCGGGGAAACAGTCCAGGGCTCCTGCATACACCAGGCTTTCCAGTGATTTTTTATTTACGGTACGCTGGTTTACCCGCGTTATCATATCGAAGATGGATTTGTAAGGCCCTGTTTTTTCCCTTTCTGCAATGAGGTCTTCTACGGCAGCCTCGCCTACACCTTTGATAGCGCCCAGCCCGAAGCGGACGACTCCGTCTTTGTTTACGGAAAAACCTTTAAGCGATTCATTAATATCCGGCCCCAGCACCTTTATGGCCATACGCTGGCATTCTTCCATGAAGAAGGTTATTTTTTCTATGCTGTTGGCGTTATTCATTACTGCCGCCATGTATTCGGAAGGGAAATGTGCTTTCAGGTATGCGGTCTGGTAAGCTACAAAAGCATAGCAGGTGGAATGTGATTTATTAAATGCATATTGGGCAAAGGCCTCCCAGTCTGTCCATATTTTTTCCAGCTTATCTTTAGGATGCCCTTTGGCAGTAGCGCCTTCCATAAACTGTACTTTCATTTTGTCCAGTACGGCTTTCTGCTTTTTCCCCATAGCTTTTCTCAATACGTCGGCATCACCTTTGCTGAAGCCGGCCAGCGATTGAGACAGCAGCATCACCTGCTCCTGGTATACCGTAATGCCATAAGTGTCGGACAGATATTCTTCCATCTCCGGCAGGTCATATACGATCTCTTCATGACCGTGCTTACGTGCAATAAAGTTGGGTATATATGCCAGTGGCCCCGGACGATACAGTGCGTTCATGGCTATGAGGTCGGCAAATTTATCCGGCTTCAGGTCGCGCAGGTGCTTTTGCATACCCGGACTTTCAAACTGGAAAGTGGCGTTGGTATCACCTCTCTGGTAGAGCTCATAAGTTTCTTTATCATCCAAAGGCACTTCATCTATCTCTATCTCAATACCATGGTTACGTTTGATCAGGTCTAAGGCGTCTTTTATAATGGTCAGGGTTTTAAGACCCAGAAAGTCCATCTTGATAACACCTGCATTCTCAATTACATTACCTTCATATTGTGTAATGAGCAAGTTTACATCCTTTACCGTGCTTACGGGTATCAGCTCCGAAAGGTCTTTCGGGGCAATGATGATGCCTGCTGCGTGTATGCCGGTATTCCGTACGGATCCTTCCAGCTTTTCAGCCTCACGCATTACTGCGCCCGGCAGGCTGTCCTCTTCCAGTATTTCTCTTAAACGTTTTACGTTCACCAGGTCTTCTTCCATCAGGCCTTCTTTGTCCCGCAGGCTCTTATCCTCATTTGTAGATGCGTCAATCGGGGCATGAAGTAATCTCTTCAGTGAAATGCCGGGCTTATCAGGTACCAACTTGGCTAAAGCATTGGCTTCGTGGAGGGGCAGATCCAATACCCGCGCTACATCCTTGATACTCATCTTTGCCGCCATTGTGCCATAAGTTACGATATGGGCTACCTGGCTCTTGCCGTATTTGTCTACTACATAGTCAATTACTTTTTGCCGTCCCACATCATCGAAGTCGGTGTCTATATCCGGCATGGATTTACGGTCGGGATTCAGAAAACGCTCAAACAGCAGATTATATTTAATGGGATCGATATTGGTGATACCAATACAATACGCTACTGCACTACCCGCTGCAGATCCCCGTCCCGGGCCGATGAATACGCCCAGATCCCGTCCTGCTTTTATAAAGTCCGATACGATCAGGAAGTAACCGGCAAATCCCATAGTACGTATAGTAAACAATTCAAAATTGATACGTTCTTCTATTTCCGCTGTGATTTCCTTGTACCTGTTTCGTGCGCCTTCCCATGTGATGTGCTCAAGGTATTTATCCTGGTCATCATTAAATTCCTGCGGCACTTTAAAGTGGGGCAGCAGGATATCCCGTTCTAACTTCAGCGGCTTGATCTTATCCACGATCATCTGCGTGTTATCAATAGCCTGCGGGATGTCGTGGAAGAGCCGGGTCATTTCTTCCGTTGTCTTGAAATAGAACTGATCGTTGTAAAAAGCAAACCTGGAATTTTTAGGCCGGTTTTCATCGTCATCCGCAAATTCTTTGTTCGTAGGCGTGCTTTGTTTTTCCCCTGTATTGATACATAACAGGATGTCATGTGCATTGGCATCTCCCTGCTCTACGTAATGCGAATCGTTAGAAGCGATAATCGGTACATTATACTTTTTAGCATAACCGATCAGTGTTTCATTTATTTTTAATTGCTCGGGAATATCGTGCCGTTGCAGCTCAATATAGTAATCATCACCAAACAGGTCGAGCCACCATTGAAATTCTTTCTCTGCTTCTTCCGGTGATTTACGCAAGATAGCCTGCGGTACAGAGGCTCCGATACAACAGGTGGTGGCAATCAGCCCCTCGTGGTATTGCAATACAAGCTCTTTGTCAATACGTGGATACTTACCATACAACCCTTCCATATAACCGAGCGAGCAGAGCTTTACCAGGTTGCGGTAGCCGGTTTCGTTTTTTGCGAGGAAAAGCTGGTGATAACGTTTGTCCCTTCCTTCTTCCCTGCTGAATTGTCTTTTATGCCTGTTTTCTACAAGGTACACCTCACAGCCTACTACGGGTTTTACTACAGGTTCTTTGATCTCTTTGCCTTCGGGAGTAGTGCCTACAACTTTCGTGTTTTTCCATGCCTGGGCTACAAATTCAAAAACGCCGAACATATTACCGTGGTCGGTAATGGCAATTGCCGGCATATTATCTTTTTCAGCCTTTTTATAGAGCCTTCCTATTGATGATGCGCCATCAAGCAGGGAAAATTGTGTGTGATTATGGAGGTGAGAAAATTTCATATTCTGTAGAAAATATTAAGATGATACCAGACATCTGACCTAAACTATTGCCATGGTAGATACCTTGTTGCAAAATAACGAAAAAAAGAGTTTTGGTTGTGGTTGGAGTTTTGTGAAGGGGGAATTCGTTTATTATAATGAACGCTTAGTATGGTTGAAGCTTTTTGATGATGCATTCTTACTGTGCCGGTGAGTAGATAATGCCATATTTATTTATTGAATAATCTGATTATTTCACATAAGGGGGTAACGGAGCGCTATGAGACAAAGATTTTAATTGAGTGATATATATGATCATTGTCAAAAGATACAGAAAATGGAAAATTCCATTAACAAGAATTCTTTCGTGTATAACAGAGTAGTGCTACACAACAGAAATGGCAACTATAAGAGATTTCAACTACTATTTCGAAGTCTTGGAACCATGCTCAGAAAGAAACGCCTCCGCCATACGCCGTATAGTTTCTTCCTGCCTATGATAATGGAAAGCAGGAAATTGTTTTAGAAATTTTCCGTTGTTGTAGTAGTATTTATTCTGTGCTGTTCTCGCGGTTTCTTCGCTGATTGTTATTTCTTTTCCCGTAATCCTGTTTTTAAGCATTTCGTATCGCCATACCAATTCTGTTACGAGCTTTGAGGCTTTTTTATACGGAGGCCTTCTTTTTAATGAATGAGCCATAGAAGTGAATACTTCTTTATAGGGAAAGTTTCCGCTGCTTATAATGAAGCGTTCTTCACTGATGTCGGATTCCATAAGCAGGATCATAGCCTGTACTACATCTTTAACGTCCACCCAGGCGTTTACACCTTCCGTATACCAGGTAAACTCGTCATAAACGATCTGCATAAGCCGGGCAGAGCCTTTTGTCCAGTCGCCTTCACCAAGAATGATGCCGGGATTGATAATTACAGCGTTCAACCCTTCGGCCATAGCCCGCCAGACCTCCATTTCAGAGAAGAACTTGCTCCGGGCATAAGCAGAGTTGTTTTTCCCGTCTTCCCAATGCGTATCTTCATCAATCATTATATCCGGCGCTAATGATCTGCCCAATGCCGCTATTGAGCTGACATGCACCAGTTTTTTTATACCGGCAGACAAGGCCAGGTCTAAAATATGTTGCGTAACCGTAACATTGTCCTGTATCATTTTATCGTGATTACTCGGGTCGAACGATACTATGGCTGCGCAGTGATAGATATGGGTTATGCCGTTGTTTATTATTTCTTCTACAGCTATAATATCCAGCAAATCGCATTGCACCCAGGTAACGCCCGGTAGTTCCAATACAGGCCTTGTATTGTTATACAGTGCGATTACAGGCAATGGCTGAAGCGCTAAAGCCTTCAGCAAATGTTGTCCTAATAATCCACTGGCTCCGGTTACGAGTATCAATGAGTGGTACAGATTTTCGCCGGTTGTCCGGCAGGTTATTATAAATGTTGACCCGGTTTTTTAATTCCGGTTTTACAACGTGCAATTAATAAACTGTTTAAGGAAACGAACATCATTTTGCGCATATAACCGCAGATCGTTTACCTGGTATTTGATTTGTGTTATGCGTTCTATCCCCATTCCAAATGCGAAACCGCTATATACATCAGGATCAATATTAAAATTCCTTAGTAAATCAGGGTGCACCATGCCGCATCCTAATATTTCCACCCAGCCGGTATGTTTGCACAGGCTGCATCCTGAACCGCCACATACTGTGCAGCTGATGTCCATTTCGGCGCTGGGCTCTGTAAAGGGGAAATAAGACGGACGAAACCGTACTTTAATATGCTCGCCAAACATCTGCTTTACAAAATAGTATAAAGTCTGTTTCAGGTCTGCGAAAGAAACATCCTTGTCAATGTACAATCCCTCGCATTGATGGAAAAAGCAGTGTGCTCTTGCGCTGATCGTTTCATTACGATACACCCGGCCCGGACATATGATTCTTACCGGCGGCTGCGACTGCTCCAATACCCGTGCCTGTACGGATGAGGTATGTGTACGTAACAGCCAGTCAGGGTTACGGGCTACGTAAAAAGTATCCTGCATATCCCGCGCCGTATGATCTTCGGGCATATTCAGAGATGTAAAATTATGCCAGTCGTCTTCAATTTCAGGCCCTTCCGCTACATTAAAACCTATCCGCTCAAATATGTCCACTATTTTATTTTCCACGATCCGTAACGGGTGCCTTGTACCTAAAGGGATGCTTGTGCCCGGTAAAGATAAATCCTGGGTATTTCCTTTAGCAGGGGTTTGCTGAAGCAGGTGCGAAAAATCCTTGTACCGGGAATCGGCAAGCTGCTTAAATGCATTTAATACCTGTCCGGCCTCCTTTTTACGGTCTGCCGGAACGTCTTTTAAAGTGGCGAACAGCTCTTTTATGATGCCTTTGGTGCCTAAAAATTTAATACGAAAAGCCTCCAGCTCATTTGCATTTTCCGCCACAAAGGAATTGATCTCCTTTGTTAATTCTTTAATTCTGCTTATTAACAGTTCCATAAGTCTGCAAAGATAAGTTTCGGCAGGGACAAGCAAAATCTTATTCAGCTAAAAGTGAAAACCTGAGGCATCATGAGGAAACGCGTACGTAGGAGTGCACTACGTTATTTTTCCCGGTCGGGCGCTCTTCAATTTCAATTCCCGGTACGGATCTTATCAGGTCGATAAGCTTTTTATGCCCGAAGTTCCGCGGATCAAATTCCGGTTGCTTTTTGAGCAGCAGGTTGCCCAGCACACCGAGAAATACCCAGCCGTTCTCTTCCGCCAGGTCGTTGATGCTATCCTTAACCAGCTTGATCATTTTCCTGGTTGTTGTTTCGGCTATGGTTTCTTCTTTCTTTTTTCTGCTCTTTTTAGCGGGTTTTGTTGGTTCTGCTGATTCCGTATGTTGATCCTTCTGTAAAATTTCTATATAGATAAATTTATGACAGGAAGCAATGAAGGCCGCCGGTGTCTTTTTTTCTCCCATGCCGATCACCTGTTTGCCGGCTTCCCGGAGCCTTGTAGCCAGCCGGGTAAAATCGCTGTCGCTGGAAATGATGCAGAAACCCTCCACATTGCCGGTGTACAGTATATCCATAGCATCAATGATCAGGGCGGAGTCGGTTGCGTTCTTGCCTGTGGTATAGGCATATTGCTGTACGGGCGTTATGGCATTGTCCTGCAGCACCTTTTTCCAGCCACTCAGGGCGGGCTTGGTAAAATCGCCGTATATTCTTTTAAAAGTGGGTGTGCCGTATTTGGCAATCTCTTCCAGCATTGCTTTGACATTGTGATAAGGTACATTATCCGCATCAATTAAAACGGCGAGCCTCAGATCTTTGGAATTGTCCATAACGAAGAAGTTGTTCCTACAAAAGTAAACAAACGGGAAATGATTCCCGAATATAAGCTGTGGGTGAAAAGAAGAGGCATGATATTATATTGTATTTTTGCGGCAAATGCAGAATTTATCATACAGCCTGGAGCATATATTGTCCAACCTGAACATAGAGGCTCTGAATGAAATGCAGGAAGCTACCATAGCGGCTTTTGAGCAACATAATAATTTAGTTTTATTTTCCGCTACGGGATCGGGTAAAACCCTGGCCTTCCTGTTGTGCGTACTGAATGGGCTGGATAAGGAGGCTCGGGGGACGCAGGCGTTGATCATTGCTCCCTCGCGTGAGCTGGCGCTGCAGATAGAGAAGGTATTCAAACAGATGGGTACAGGCAATAAAGTGACTTGCTGCTATGGCGGACACAAAAGAGAGATAGAAGAAAATAACCTTATTGAGCCGCCTGTTGTAATTGTAGGTACGCCGGGTCGTATTGCAGATCATATACGCCGCGGAAATATTAAAACGGAATTTATCCGTAGCCTGGTGCTTGATGAATTTGATAAATCACTCGAAATGGGTTTCTTAGACGAGATGTCGGAGATCATCAATGCTTTGCCTGGTGTGGAAAACCGTATCCTTACTTCTGCTACCGAGGCGGTTGCTATTCCTGAATTTGTGGGCGCCCGGGATGCGGAGCGGCTTCATTTCCTTGCAGGAGCCGATAAATCGGAGCGGTTAGCGGTGAAGAAAGTATTGTCGGAAGATCCGGATAAGATCGAAACATTATTTAAGCTTTTATGCAATCTGGGTACCCGCGCCACGCTTGTTTTTTGTAATCACCGTGAATCAGTGGAGCGTGTGCACGACCAGTTGCGGCAACGGGGAATCTACTGCGAGTTCTATCATGGTGCTATGGAGCAGCGCGACCGGGACAGCGCTATCTGTAAATTCAGGAATGGCACTGCTTCTATATTGGTTACCACAGATCTGGCCTCCAGGGGACTGGATATACCTAATATACGTTATGTGATACATTATCACCTACCAGTTACGGAAGATGTATATATACACCGCAATGGCCGGACAGCACGGATGGAGGCCAGCGGAACCGTGATCCTGCTGCTTTCTCTAAAAGAGGAGCTACCTGCTTATATTAAGGATGAGGTAGAAGAAATGACCCTCAGGGAACCTTTTGAACTGCCCGACCGGCCTCAGTGGACAACCTTATATCTCCCGCACGGGAAAAAAGACAAAGTGAATAAAATTGATGTGGTGGGCTTTCTTGCTAAAAAGGGCGGCTTAAAACCGGAAGATATCGGACTTATAGAAGTTAAGGATTTCAGCACTTTTGTGGCCGTGAGGCGTACCAAAGCGAATCACTTGCTGGCATTGGTTAAGGAAGAGCGTATTAAGGGTAAGAAGGCTAAGGTGGAAATAGCGAAATAGCTTTGAGAGAATGTATCGATAGTGCCGTATCATTCTTCGGGTACTATATGGCTCGGGGAGATGTGCCGATGAATGAAATATATTTGGTGTTGCTAAGTCCTGCCTGTCGCCTGAAGCCATGATCTTCCCACATCTGTTCTGAGCGTTAGCGAAGCACTCTCAGAACTTAAAAATAAATTAGAGTCTTAGACTCGCTGTTATCCTTAGGAAGGATATATGACAAATGGAGTCCGAAGACTCCACTTATTATCAGTTCGCAGAGATCGCTGTGCTTAACTCTGGCGAACAGTGGGTTGGGTATTACTACGCCTGCTGCCAATAACCACTACGGTATACTATTATAAAAAAAGCCGGAACATGTCCGGCTCTTTCTTCTCATTCTGAAACCCTGTTGGCCATAGGATAGTATTACGGATGTTTGACCACAACCTTATGTGTGGATTGGGCTGTTCCGTTTACGATTTGTATCAGATAACTTCCGGATGGCAGCGCGGTAGTATTGACTTTGTAGCGTCCATCGACAAATTGTATGGGTGCTTCAACTTGCTGTCCCAATATATTGTGCACAACAACTTTATCGGCCAGGCCACAATCTATGGTCAATTGCTCATGGGCCGGATTGGGAAACAGTTGTATCCCAATTGCTGACCCATCGAAGGTTACTTTTTTTACTTCGCTGAACGTAGCCATACCATCGAAGTCAACCTGCCTTAAGCGATAATAATTGTTTCCCGTAACAGGTTGGTTATCGGTAAACGCATATTCGATCTGGGTTGTGCTGTTACCATTGACTGCAGCACTTTTTTGGTGTCCTATTGTTTTGAACGATTTTCCGTCCGTACTGCGTTCTATGTCAAACCCTTTATTGTTCTTTTCAGATAGTGTGTTCCACTTCAGCAAGGAGGAATGCTGTTGTTTATAAACCGAAAATCCGGAAAAACGGACCGGCATCGGCTCTGCTTTTACAATGGCTTTTTTTGTAATGCCATCAAGGGCATTTCTGGTAATGGCAGTACCTTGTTTGATGATACCATCCCAATATTCCATATTGGCAAAATTGCCCTGGAAACTACCGTCGCCGCTATAAGCTTCGCTGGAAGCTACTGCAAGTCCTCTGACAACAAATTTATATTGGACAGGCAGGGTTTCCGGTGCAGGAAGCGCAACGTTATTCCCGAATTTCAGGATCGTTTCGTTACCACTGACGAGGGAGTCGAGCAATACAAAACCTGCCGGAACAGATACTACCCCTTTCGGTTGCCAGAATTGCTGGCAGGGGAATTTAAGGTATACCCACACGGCATTAGCCGGTACGGCTGTATTGGCATTTTGTACGGTAAGTGTAATATCCGCCTCGCTGCTAACGGGAAAAGTAGCATCATTGCCCGTAACGGTAAAGCTGTGATTGGTGTAGGTGATTTCATTAACGATACCGATATCTGCATATGTATGGCTTACCCCTAAGGCTGTAAGGGAAAGCATTATTAAGACTTTTTTCATATTGTTATATTTTAGTTTTTTAATGATGGTTTAAAATCTTAGTCGAAAGAGAGAATTTTCCCTGTGGCATTATTCTCATTATTCCTTTCACCGCCTGACTTATTGGCTATATTGACATTGATTATAGAAGTGGATCCGGCACCGGTTGAGGTATTGGTAGCTTTCAGACCTACTCTGCTGAAACCACTTTCAGCTACACTGATCCCGACTTTGGAAGTGAGTATATAAAAATCCGGGTTACTGTTGTCGAAGCTCCAGTCTTTATTACTTACACTTACCGCTTCCTGGCCGCTGGCAAGTTCAATGGTCGTGGCATTGGCGTCATAGCTTAATGAATAGTTGGACGATTTAGGTATATAAAGCGTGATAACGCCTTCTGTACCCACTCCGGCAATTTCCTGTACCGTTAACGTAAGATTACGCTGCGGACTGAGTGAAGAAAAGGAGGAGAATGGCATTACTGCGCTCACAACAAGATCAGGTGAAATGATCAGCGGAAGTCCCGGTGTGGTACAGCGAGGACAGGTAGGATCAGGATCCGGTGTGCTGGTGGTTACCTCTACAGAGCTTCTTATGTCGGTATACCCGTAATCGATCGGAGTTTGTACCGTTACGATATATACGATAGAGTCTCCTTTCGGTAATGAAGATATAGTTTGTGACAGATTTCCCGTTCCCGAAGTAGCCGGAAGAGATACACCCGAAGTCGATGTTCCGGTCCAATGGCTGATGGTCGTTCCGTTCGGGGCATTATTGACTATGTTTACATTTTGTGCCGTAGCCGGTCCGAGGTTGGTAACGGTGATCCGGTAAGCTATGGTATCTCCTGCATGGAAACCCGTTGGCGGCGGGGGCAGCAGTTCAATAATAGTTATCACATCTGCCTCTGCATTATCGCAGGCATCCGGTATGCCATCACCGTCCGTATCCATGTGGTCGCTTCCCGTAGCGCACTGATCTATACAATCAGGTGTGCCGTCGTTGTCGGTATCCTCAATTACAAATACATTATGTACTCTGTATACACTTCCCAGATCAATACTTAGCCCACCATAATCGATCTCAAAAACAATACGGTTAAAGGGTTGGGGCGGGTAAAATCCTATAATGCTTTTTCCACTTCCTCCACCCAAAACACTTGCGGAGAGCAACGCGCTTCCCGACTGGCTTCCTACTTGTGTTGTGCCATCGTAAGCTTTTACCGTAATTTTGTCTAACAGACCTACGCTAAGCAGACCGCTTTCTTTCGAAATAGTGAAGCCTGCGTAAGTACCCACGGGAAACTTATCATTATTGCTTGTCTTTACACTTATAATAGATCCTGCACCAAGACCCAGGGTCGGTAAATCAATTTTGGCAGAATTATCGTTGGCGCTGATAACGTTTCCTTCGTTAGAAAGACCATTTCCAAGTAAGCCTAATCCTGTATTTCCATTCCATGTTTTACCCAGTAATACATTATCCACCATTTCAACTTTATACTTGCCCGTTGCGGAAGAAGTAAGATAAGTGATACAATCCGTACAATTTGCAGGCTCTTCAAAAGCACCGTAAATGCGTAGAGCCCCCAGATCTACGGTGGCTACCTGGTTTACTTTAAGGCGTACTTCGTTAAAAGGTTTTGTAGTGGTGAATCCTAATTTCTGTTTTTGGCTGTTGCTGCCGGACAATAAACTGAGTGAAAGCAGGCCGCTGCCTGAAGAACTGAACGCATGTGATTCCTGTTTCTGTCCGAATAAATAAGTTTCTACAGTGAGCATTCCTAAAACTTCGGCGCTCAGTATATTTCCGCCGCCATTGGGGGCAATGATAAAACCGGCCCTGGAGCCTGCGGGATATACATTTCTCCTGTCCAGCACCCCGGCAGATACATTCAACGCAGCTACGGGCTTGGTTAGCAGAGCATAGTTGCTTTTGTCGCCATCCACAAGATTTCCCGGGTTGGTGAAGTTGCATAATACGCACACCAGACTGCCGTCGTATGTTACGGCAGTGCCCGGGCCGTTGATATAGTCGAGGCAGACCTTATTGTCTTCTACGTGGCAGTTCTGATCAAACCCAAGGGCGGCATATATTTTCAGGCCATTAATGACACCGGCGGAGAGGAGATTGGTATTCAGCCTGATCTCATCAAAAGATTGACCGGTGATGAAGGTGGCATAAAACTTTTCTTCGTTCCCCAACAGGCTCCCCGAAAGTAATCCTCCCACACTTTTCGTTTCTTTTAATACGCCATTAAGGTAGGTGGTTATGGTCAAATCGTTGAGCAAAGCCAGATTGGCTACTCCGTTCCGGGATAAGACAAAGCCGGCAACCGTTCCCGCACTGTATGGAGCAGTGGCTTTTACGGAAACGCCCTGTGCGCTGAGCAGGGAAACAATATTACCCCAGTCAGCATATGATTCGAGGTCGTTGTCCGTAATTTTCTGCAGGTCATTATATGTCGGGCCCAGGCATATCTGGGTGGCACATATCCCGCTACCCGTAAGCACGGATATTGTAACGTCATCGCCTGCAATGGGCTTGTAACATTCCTGCGCAGAAGCAGGCATGCAGGACAGCAAAGCGCCGCTTAAAATCCCGGCGACGCCCCACAGTATTCTGTGTAGCCCGCTTTGAATTGTTGAGTGGAACATTTTCATAATTCTATCGTTTTTATGAGGTGAAAAGATGAAAAAAAACTCGTTAATTATATATTGTCATTCTTAATATTGATTTTGTATGCTCTCTATATAATATATATAATCACATATATAGTCTCAATTCAAATGATGTATTACAGAGGGATTTTTTGTTCTTCTCTTGTATGGAATTAAGAAAACTGAAGTCGCCGGATAGCTGGATTCGGGGTAAATATGCTCCGGGTATTTTGTATGTAAAAAGGTCATAGGCTTTCCGGGTTAGTATATGATTATATATTCAAAATGTCATTATAACAATACTATTAAGTAGCTAAGGTATATAAAGGAATTAAGGGCAATTATAAACAGAATCATAACTAGTATATTTACTAATTATAAACTATCAGAAATTATGATTTAACTTATCTCTCTGATTTAGTATAGATACTATTATTACTTTTGTGACCCTTTATTAAAATAATTCTTGTACGTAAATGTGTTAACCTTAAATGCGCCCCCATCCTATGGTGAAAATTCTAATTTTAGATCGCTCCCCTATTTTCAGGCTGGGGTTAAAGAGCTTTCTTAATGCTAAGCCGGAATTTAAAGTTGTGGGTGAGGCGACCAATGGGTCCGAAGCTATAAAAATGTGCCGGCAGGAAGACTATAACGTTATACTTGTTGACATCAGGTCCCTGAAAGAAGAAAATGTTGAGGGGGTGATCAGGGAATTTTTGTTGACGGGTCATTCAAAAGTAATAGCCCTTTCTTACCAGGAAAATGAGGAGGAGATCATGAGGCTTCTGAAGGCAGGCTGTAACGGGCTGGTGTATAAATCGGGAGATGTGGAGCAGCTGGGCCTTGCCATTGAAAAGGTGATCGTTAACCAGGATTATTATTCCAAGGATGTAGCGGAGATTGTTTTCAACCGGCTCGCGAGGGGGAACCCGGATATTAAATCGTTGCTGAATGTTCCCTGCTTTTCAGACCGGGAAACAGAGATCATCAGGTTAATTTGTTTACAGAAGACAGCCAAAGAAATAGCGCATGAATTGAATATAAGTGAAAAAACGGTAGATTTTCACCGGCAGAAAATAATCTCTAAAATGGGTGTAAAGAACATTGTAGGGTTGGCGATGTATGCTGTTAAAAGGAATATTGTAAATATTGAGGATATAAATATCATTACTTAGTTTTTGCCGCAAAGACATCTTGTGGCCTTTTTCTTGTTATCTTTCCGGGATTCCCTTTTAACTTCTATTCAT
>JBEBVI010000057.1:0-15379 GCA_040392805.1 Taibaiella helva | reverse complement strand
AGTTCTGCATTGGAATTCATTTTTGCTCCCAATGCCTCAAACACTTTTAAAATAGTCGTAAATCTTGCATCTGTTGTGCTATTCTATATTTTAGAAATCTTAGCCTTCTTTACGCCTACAATCCCGGCAAATTAGCCATACCTTTTTAATCTAAAAAAAAATAAAAGTAAAAAGTAATAACCAATTTCCCCCATCTCTATTACTCAATAGAAACAATACCACGTTCATACAGGCCTTTGCATCGTTGCCCTCCGTTGCCCCGTTGCGTGAAACAAAACCTGCACAGAAATAAAAATATCTACCCAAATATTACACCATCTTAAGTGATTACCTACTTTTGTATAAACAGTATCCATTCTGCATACTACCAAAAATGCAATTGGAATATTTTTATATAGCTATGTCCAACAAACCAGCTTACAAGATAACCAGCCCAATTTCATACCCGCAACAACATGGCATATCAAATAGAGATATACATTTTTCAGGAAATATCTTTTATCATCCCTTAAATGAGGGGCATCCTTCGGGTCTGCCGTAAAAAATGAGGGAGTTAAGTAAGGAAATATAAGATACGATGAATATTAAAACAAAGAAAATAATAAAAAGAATGATTTTTGGAATTATCGGTCTGGTAGCCCTATTGATTTTGGCAACTTTCATTTTTATGCAACACCCGATGTTCGGAAAACTACCTGAGGGTGAGCGGCTGGAACGGATCAAACATTCGCCCAATTATAAAGACGGCGCATTTCACAATCAATCCCCTACTACAATGCTGTTAAGCAATAAGTCAAAAATACGTGTATTCTGGGAATTTCTTTTTAAAAAGACCAAGGACCTAAAGCCATCTGAAAAGCTACCGGCAGTAAAAACCGATTTAAAGAAACTGGCTCCCGGTGAAGATGTCCTGATCTGGATGGGACATTCATCACTATATCTTCAGATCAGCGGCAGGCGGATACTGACAGACCCTGTGCTGGT
The DNA here is from genome assembly GCA_040392805.1 of Taibaiella helva. Classification (GTDB taxonomy): domain Bacteria; phylum Bacteroidota; class Bacteroidia; order Chitinophagales; family Chitinophagaceae; genus Taibaiella; species Taibaiella helvus_B. The sequence goes on along the minus strand of JBEBVI010000057.1, from coordinate 14,395 downwards.
TTCCGCCTCACCTGTATCTTTTATAAATGGCGCCTTTGCCGGAGCAGACATCTATCATCCTGAAGATATGCCGGATATTGATTATCTCATCATCACCCATGACCACTGGGACCACCTCGATTATAAAACGATGCTGAACCTGAAAGACCGTACAGGAAAAGTGATCTGCCCTTTGGGTGTTGGTGCTCACTTCGAATATTGGGGATTTGACCCGGCTATTATTACAGAACTGGATTGGAACGAGCATACCTGGTTAGATGACAGCATTAAGCTTACGGCCCTGCCTGCCCGCCATTTTTCCGGAAGGGGGTTCAGCTCTAACCGCTCTCTTTGGGCAGGATACATGCTGCAATGCCCTCTGGGAAATATCTATTTATCGGGTGATACGGGTTACGATAAGCATTTCCGGAAGATCAAAGAACAGTTCGGAACGATTGACCTGGCTATAATGGAGAACGGTCAGTATAACGAGGACTGGAAGTATATTCATTTTATTCCTGAAGACCTGGTAAAGACGATTGAAGAACTAAAACCGCTGAAGCTAATGACAGTACATAACTCCAAGTATGCCCTGGCAAGACATGCCTGGTATGAGCCGATGCAAAAGATAGCAAAAGCATCCGAAGAACATTCTTTTAACCTCATCACACCCATGATCGGCGAGCCTGTCCGGCTGAAGGACAGTATGCAGGCTTTCACAAAATGGTGGGAAAAAGGATTATAAATTATTACCTGCTATTAGCTTAAGACCTACGTATAGAGGCTGTGTAAAAGTGTATAAATTTCACACAAAAACAAAGACTACAAAGGTAACTACGTAGAGTACTCAATATCAATCTTTGTTTCGTAGTTTTCTTTGTTCGCTTTGTGTGAAACCAGCTTATAAGGAAGAAAACTATAGTTTTTAGACAGCCTCGGCGAAATGAGCTATTTTCCATGTTTCTTTTATTTTAGTAAAAAAATCCGTTTATTGCAGCCCGCCGGGAAGCGATCAGGAAATGCGTTTGCTTATTCTAACAACTTTACTATTTTTTTATACCGATTTACAAACCGGGTATTCTATGCCCGGCCAGGCTGAACGTTTGTATCTTAAAGGACAGGAATGCCTGAGAAAAAATAAAAAAACAGCCGCCGAGCGGTATTTTTTAAAAAGTATAGAAAATGCACCCTGCTTTATAGACGCCTGCATCGCATTAGGGACATTGTATTGTGACAATGGCGAGTATCAAAAAGCCGCTGCCATATTCAATAAAGTTTCCGCATCATGTCCCGGGGCGGTAAAAAATATCATCCTGCCCTTTTCAAATACCTTATTCCTGGCTAAGCAATATGAGCTGGCCGAACAGTTACTGGACCAACTGAATCCCGGCGAGCTTAGAGACACTACTACTTACCGGCGTTTGCACAGAAATATTCTTTTTGCAAAAAAATCTGCCGGTAAAGGAACCACACCTGAACCCCAAAACATGGGTATGCGTATTAATTCCATATACGATGAATATTTTCCTTCTATCAGCATAGACGACAGCACATTGGTTTTTACAAGGAAAACAAATGGGATTGATGAAGATTTTTATGTTGCCAGGCGTGACTCCTGCGGAGGCTGGTTTATAGCTGAAGATATGGGTGTCCCGCCAAATTCGGCCGAACAGGAAGGCGCACAGATGATTTCTGCGGACGGCCATTATCTCTTTTTTATGCGTTGTGGCAACAGGAGCCCCAATGGATGGGAAGCCGGAGGTTGTGACCTGTATTTCTCCTATACGGAAAAGGGCGGCTGGTCGCAACCCGTACCTTTCGGGGCTACGATCAATACGCCGGGATATGAGGGAATGCCTGCGCTTTCCAGCGATAACCGGGAGCTCTTTTTCGTAAGCGACAGGAAAGGTGGTTACGGAGGCAGGGATATATGGGTATCCCGCTTTGAAAACGGCTTATGGCAAATACCCGAAAACTTAGGGCCGGAGATCAATACACCTTATGATGAAACGGCTCCATTTATAGCCTCAGATAATAAAACATTATACTTTACTTCTGATGGGCATCCCGGATTCGGCGGGCATGATATTTTTGTGAGCAGGCGAAAAGAGGGGAAATGGCAAAAGCCCGAAAACATGGGCTTTCCGCTCAATACAGAATTCAATGACCTGAGTCTGTGCCTCGGCCCTGAAGGCGACAAAGCTTATTTCGCTTCAGACCGGACAGGCGGATCGGGCCGGCTGGATCTCTATGAAGTTTCTTTACCCGCTGAAAGACAGCCGGAACCCTATACATACATATACGGAGTTGTTTACGACAGCCTTTCAAAAAAACGCCTGAACTATGCACAGATCGAGTTGCGTGACGTAACAACGGGTGATCTGGTATACCAGTTTCAAAGTAACCGCGGAGATGGCAGCTACATGGCATCGCTGCCCTTAAACACCGGATATGCCGTACACGTATACCGTCCAGGGTACAGCGACCTTGACGATACTATTTCATTTACTCAAAAAAATATTCTGTATCCCGACACATTGAATTTTGCTTTACTCGACTTTAACTATTCTCCGCCCCTGGAAGATACATTACTGCTGCGCATACACTTTATAACTAATGTAACGCAGGTAAGCGACAGCATAAGTACATTACTACAGGAAAGGATACAGCCTTATGTACATCGTGAAGATGTGTCATTCTTCGTAAACGGATATACGGATGACAGTGGTGCACCTCATATAAATGAAGAGCTTTCCTTTACCAGGGCCAGGGAGGTAGCCCGTCTCCTGCTTTCCACCGGGATACCTGAAGAGCAACTGCATATCCAGGGCTGGGCGGATGCTTTTCCTATTGTGCCGAATGACAATGAAGAAAACCGTTATATAAACCGGCGTGTGGAGATCGTACTTAGGAAGCCGTATTAAACTTTACCGCATCACACACTTTTAGTCTGCTTATACCCCCACTCCTTCAGCCACTCTGTGATTTTAACTTTATAATCTCCCTGTATAATGATCTCTCCATCTTTCACACTTCCGCCGGTGCCGCATTTGGTTTTTAATTTTTTACCTAAGTCCGAAAGGTCCGCTTCACTTCCCACAAAACCCTCTATAAGTGTTACCGTTTTGCCAGCCCTCTGCTTTTTATCCAACCGCACTTTTAATTTCTGTTGCCCCGGGGCAAACGTATGTGTTTCCAGAGGCTCTTCAGGCTTCATCAGATCAGGATTAGTGGAGAACACCAGACCGCTACCGAAATTTATTTTCTTCGTCATTATCAAAAGGTGAATTTTATAAAGGCTATCCGACCAATTTCTGCTTTAATCTCCATATAGCCGAATTATTTTTATGCACACAAAGGTAGCTCTTTCTTTCTCCTCCAAACCTCTTAAAAAAGGATGCAATACCCGGATCAGAACTCCCTTCAAAATCAAAGAAAGGAAGCCCTTTGTCACGTGCATACCGTATGGCATGCCAGATCAGCAACCGAACAGCTCCCTGGTGCGCCCGGCCGGTATCAACCGTACTTACCAGGAGGTACATACGCCTGGCATCCCACACCGTAAAAATCACCGCTGTTAATATATGCTCTTTATTTCGGGCTGAAAAAACGGCGCCGCTGTTATTCAGGTAACTTTGCTTTACTAGTTCCTCTATTACCCGCGGGGCATACATATACTTTTTACCTTTTCTTGTGAAAGTATTTCTATGCAACTCAATAAGCCGCTCCAACCCGTCAATACCTTCTATAATATCATGTGTCTCCCCCGCTCTGCGTATCAGGTTTCTGTGATTGGCATGCATGCCGGAAAACAGGGCGCCTTCCTCGGCATGCAAATTCAACTCGTAGGTAGGACGCTCCACAATGCTAAAGCCTTTATCTGCGAACAGGGAACTGTTATCCAGGCAAACAGCACATTCGGCATCAAAACTATCCCAACCGGGAAGCTGTTGCCATAGTTGCTCAAAGATATCATTCTCAAACTCCTGCCGTCCCAAAGCAGATTTATTTAAAGGATAAAAAAAATAAGGGCCCAGGTAAGGTGTCAATTGCGGATTGCGAATAATGGTCAGTCCCATTCGTTTATCTATAGAATAAGGAAGCACTCCCGAAATTGCCCCATTGCTTTCGGCTATCGCAACATCCCATTTCCCGCTAACCGCATCTAACCACCAGGGAAGGAAAAAAACCGGTAGCTCATGGTGTATTTCCTTCAGGGATCGGTATCTTTCTTTTTGACTCATTAGGATTTTCAATACATAATATGATTATCTATCGCATAATCTGTTTTATAAAATATAACTGTATCTGCCGGCAGCATCCGTCCGGATCTTAACCTTTTCTACACTCCTTTAACCCATTGGTCACTACAATAATAATCTAATATTACGAACCCATAAATGTCACGGTACAGGCTATATATCCGTAGCTCAAAAGGGACTATCCCACTGCGCTAACGACCGGAAAGAAAGGTCTCTTTGCGACAAAACAGGGCGATCACATTGCCAGTCTAAACCAAAGCTGTTGTACAAAATCCCTGTATCCGCTTCCCTGTTATATTCAGAAGATACCAGGTAACAGGTCATTGCGTTATTCGTAAGCGCTTTAAATCCATGTGCAAAGCCTTCGGGAATATAATAAGCCCTGTTATTCTGAGCAGATAACTCGGTACCATAATATTCTCCGTAAGTTATGCTGTTTTTTCTCAGGTCTACGATCACATCCCAAATACAGCCCTGGGGACAATAGACTATCTTGGCATGCTGGTGTGGTGGCAGCTGAAAATGCATTCCCCTTATCACATCTTTCTTTGACAAGGAAAAGTAACTTTCCTTTAACTGAAAATCAATACCCTGTTTCTCAAAAAAATGAGCCTGGAAGGTTTTAATAAATATACCGCGCTCATCCTCAAAAGAAGGTAAAGTAAGGAGCCAGGCTCCCGGAAGAGGAAGTGCTTCAAATTGAAACATATTTTATAAACAACGTTGATTAGAAACCCAAATGTACAATTTCCGGTAACATCATCTTGAATTAACCCCGGATGTACGGATAAAAAAACCTGTGGCATTCCGGCAGGGAAGTATAACCATCAAGCCATTTCCAGGTTTTTATTTAACAGATATTTTATCCGGTATACCGGCGGAACAACTAAACTTTCAAAACAAGATACGGTCTTAATGGGCATATTCGGTAAAGGAAAAACATAAACTGCTTTTCTGTTCACTGATTACACCCAAAGGCGCCGGGTAAATTCGTATTGGTTAACATTAAAATCTATTTTTTTATGAGAAAGCATATTGGGGCTGTTGTTCTTATGATATTTATCGGCCTGTTCACAACAACATTTGCAGATGCCCGCGGCCACGATCCGCACGACAGGTATCACAAGAAAGAACAAAGAAAAGTCAGGAAGGCTTACCAAAAAGGCTATAAACATGGTGTACAGCAGGCCTATCGCTACGAACGCAGGGTGCCACCACAAGCCTATTACCATAAGAAGCATCGCAGATATCGTCATCACCCCCGGTATACCACTGTACCGTTGCCGCATCCACCGGTTAGAGGAGGCTCTGTTTCCATTCATATCCCTTTACCGCCACATCCGGGATTGAGATAGTCTTATCGTTAAAAACTCAAAAGCAGAAGCACAATTTATTTGCGCTTCTGCTTTTATTTCACACCTGTTCCGACCGTTAGCAAAACGCTATCACAATAGCAGGGACGGTATGGTATAAGAAACCAAAAACATATATAAAAAAGCAAAATCATTCAGACCGTAATCCGGATCACCTGTCCAAATACAACTAATGAAAATATTTATGCACACATTGGTATTTCCCGTTTTCTACTTTTCTAAATTTCGGCTTAACTTTGCGGCCTCATGTCAGACGCTTTAAAACACGAATGTGGGCTTGCCTATATTCGCCTGCTCAAACCGATTTCTTATTTCCACCGTAAGTACGGCACCTCTTTCTACGCACTCAATAAGTTATATCTCCTCATGGAGAAGCAGCATAACCGCGGCCAGGACGGGGCGGGCATTGCAACTTTAAAACTTAACGTAGAGCCCGGATACCAGTTCCTGCATCGGTTGCGTATAGCCGGCCCCGGGGCTATTAAAGAGATCTTCGCATCCGTACAGGATGAGGTGAAGGAAATAGAAAGGATGTATCCTGACCTGCAAAAATATCCTGGGTTGATGAAAGGGTACCTCCGGTTTATGGGCGAGGTTATGCTGGGGCATTTAAGGTATGGAACACAGGGAAAGAACAGTGTAAAATTCTGCCATCCTTTTGTAAAATCTCATATTAACCCTGCCCGCAATCTCACTATGGCAGGCAATTTCAACCTGGTTAATACAGACGAGCTTTTCCAGAAACTGCATGATGAGCCTACCGATACGATGAGGGTCAGCGACTTAGGTGCCATGATCGCTACCTTTCACCATTTTCTTTGTGAAGAAGAAGAGAAAAGCCCTGAAAATCCGGATATTGAAGCTATGTTGAAAAAAGCGGCACAACGTTTTGACGGAGGATATGTTTGCGGAGGCTTAATCGGCAACGGCGATAGCTTTGTAATGAGGGACAGGCATGGCATACGGCCTGCATTCTATTATATGGATGACGAGATTGTTGTTGTCGCTTCCGAAAGGCCGGCCATCATTACCAGCTTTAACATTCCACAGGATGCAGTACATGAGCTTCAGCCCGGTTGCGCCATAATTGTTAAAGCCGATGGCAGCGTTTCTATTCCTCAGGTTCTGGAACCGGCAGAAAAAAAAGCCTGCAGCTTCGAACGGATATACTTCAGCCGCGGAAGCGATGCCGATATTTATCGCGAACGGATAAAGCTGGGTAATATGCTTGCTCCGACTGTACTAAAAGCGTTGAACCACGACCTGAAGAACACCATTGTTTCCTTTATTCCCAATACGGCAGAAACCGCTTTCTACGGGCTGATAAAGGGGTTGGAAGATTATCTCAAAGACCTGAAAGTACAGCGTATCATCCGCAACAGGCAAACAATGACGGATGCCGAAATAAGTGAATTAATACACAGAAGGGTAAGAATAGAAAAAATAGCAATAAAAGATGTTAAGCTGAGAACATTTATTACTGCGGATACCGGAAGGGATGAGATGGTACAGCACGTGTACGATATTACTTACGGAACCGTAAAGCCTCAGCAGGATACATTGGTAGTTATAGACGACAGTATAGTAAGGGGAACCACATTGCGTAAAAGCATTATTAAAATGCTGGATCGCCTGCAGCCTAAAAAGATCATTATTGTTTCTTCGGCGCCGCAGGTAAGATATCCCGACTGTTATGGTATTGACATGAGCCGGATGGGCGAATTTATCGCCTTCCACGCGGCCATTGCGTTGCTTAAAGAACGCAATATGTCTAATGTGCTTACCGAAACTTACATAAAATGTAACAATGCGAAAGAGCGCGGTAAGCTTCATGAGGAGAATTTTGTAAAAGCTATTTACGCTCCCTTCACTCCCGATGAGATCAGCCGGAAGATTGCTTTACTGCTTAAAGATGATGATGTCGGAGCCGAACTCGAAATTATCTACCAGTCCATAGAAGGTCTGCACGAAGCCTGCCCCGACAATAAAGGAGACTGGTACTTTACGGGAGACTACCCTACTCCGGGCGGTAACCGTGTGGCCAACCAGGCTTTTATGAATTTCATGGAGAGCAAGACGGACAGGGGGTATTGATAGAATTAAGAATTAAAAATTAAGAATTAAAAATTAAAAAGGTTCTTCGTCAAAAGCAGTAGTGGAAATGGGGTTGCTCAGCGCTCCATACAGCTCGATTCAGGTCGTCCTCGTTATTGCAACGCATTGCGAGGAGTTGCGAGGTACGAAGCAAAGCAATCCCCAGGAGTAATCTTAATGAATGAAACGAAAATGAAAAGGCTGAAAACTCGGAAGCAATCCCTATGTACTACAGCACTCCATGCAGATTGCTCAAGATTGTTCTTTGTCTCCCACCGGGGCGGAACTGCCCCCGTTTCATAAAACTAAAACACCTTTGATAGAGCATAAGCAGACTCCTGAGCCTGTCCTGAACCTTGTCGAAAGGAGGAGAGACAAAATGAGGTTGAGTAAGAGCGTGGCAAAGTTTTCAAATTCCACACAAAATGATGAAGAATCAAATAATCTTTGCACCGTTGCGAGAAAAAAATTTTAATTTTCAATTACCTCACCTAACGAAGTATCCGCCGGGCGCTCCTCAATACCATCCGCTCTGATCTCCGGAGGCTCAGCTATATTATTTTTAACATTCCTGATGGAATCCGCTTTAGGTTTCACCTCTATAGCCATACGACGTTCAAGATCTTCCTTAGCTTCCTGTTGCAACTTCTTTAGCTTAATCCGGAAAATACTATCCGCCTTAGCCTGTATCTGTTCCGGTGTTAGCGGCCTTTCCTGCTTACTGCAGGAGGACAAGATTAGTGCAGCAAAAAATATTAAAGCAGCTATAACTATTCTAAATAGATGCATACGTACCAATAATAGTGCAAATTTAGTCTTTCGCAACGCATATCTTAACTTTGCAGCGCCTGGATTTAACAAAATGCTTATTTCCGGGTATTTAAAATTATTTTTAATATTTTCAACTCCACATATTGCGTCAGCTATCCGTACTCAATAAATACTTTTTAAAATACAAATGGCGGCTGCTATCCGGCATCCTGTTCGTAGTGCTATCTAATATTTTCGCTATACTCTCTCCCCAGATTGTAAGAGAAACTTTGGATAACGTATACCGGAATATAAATAAGTACCATACCCTCAGCGGCGTAGCGGGCGCAGCGTTACGCTCCGGAACTTTGCGGATGGTCATGCTGGCCGGTATGTGGCTACTGATCTTTGCTTTATTGCGTGGCATTTTCATGTTCTTTATGCGGCAAACGCTTATAGTAATGTCCAGGCATATAGAATATGATCAGAAAAATGAAATTTTCGGGCATTACCAGAAGCTGGACACTTCATTCTACAAACGGAATGCCACCGGCGATCTGATGAGCCGTATTTCAGAAGATGTATCACGCGTACGTATGTATACCGGCCCCTCTCTTATGTATGTCATCAACCTGGTGATCCTGATCGCATTGTGCCTCTGGAAAATGTTCTCGGTGCATGCCGCTTTAGCACTGTACGTTATTGCCCCGCTACCCTTTCTTGCACTTTCCATTTTTTACGTCAATAAAATTGTGAACCGTAAAAGTGAGAAAATACAGGCACAGCTCTCCGGCATCACAGCAAGGGCACAGGAGTCTTATTCCGGTATCCGGGTCATTAAATCCTTCAGCCAGGAAAAATATTCCATTAAACAATTCTCCGACCTTTCGGAACAATACCGGAAAAGCACCATTAACCTTTCTCTTACAGAAGCGATCTATACACCTGCGATGAACCTCTTTATAGGCCTGAGCATGATCCTTACCGTACTGATTGGCGGGGCACAGGCTATAAAAGGCAACGTAACACCCGGTAATATAGCAGAGTTTGTTATTTACATTAACATGCTGATGTTCCCCATATCCGCTATCGGCTGGACAGCCAATATGATACAGCGTGCAGCTGTTTCCCAGAGAAGAATCAATGAATTTTTACAGTCTGAACCGGAAATAACCAACGCTGCCGATGCAAAAGATACACCCCTCAACGGCCGGATCGTATTCAACAATGTAAGCTTTACCTATCCCCATACCGGTATTAAAGCTTTACAGAATTTCAACCTTACGATTGAGCCAGGTCAGAAGATAGCAGTAATAGGTAAAACCGGATCCGGCAAATCCACGCTGGTGCACCTTCTTCTTCGTATGTATGAAGCAGATGAAGGCATTATAACGATAAGCGGCGTAAACATTAATGATATCGACCTTGAATCTTTAAGAAAGCAGATCGGCTATGTGCCACAGGATGTCTTTCTGTTTTCCGATACCATAACCAATAATATTGCCCTTGGCCTTGAAAAACCGGAACAGGAGGCCGTAAGCCGGGTAGCAGAGATGGCTGTTATTGATAAGGAGATCAGGGCACTGCATAAGGGATATAACACCATTACCGGAGAACGTGGCGTAATGCTTTCCGGGGGCCAAAAACAGCGTATATCCCTGGCAAGGGCACTTGCCAAAAATGCCTCTCTCCTTATCCTGGACGAAAGCTTGTCGGCAGTAGACAATACTACGGAAAAGCAGATACAACAGAATTTGCACCAATATTTACAAAATAAAACGGCTATTGTTATAACCCACCGGATCTTCAAAGACTGGAATTTCGAAAAGATCATTGTCCTGGACGACGGAAAAATTACCGAAGAAGGCACACACGATGAGTTGATGGAAGCCGATGGAAAATATGCCAGACTATACAGGTATCAGACACTTTCTGCAACCTCCTGATATAACAGTTTCTTATGTAACACTCATTTATCAAACTTTTAATAAATTGTTTGTTACAATTCCGACAAAACAAGGAATGTGGACGGCTTACCATATTGTAGCAAACGATCTACCAGTGCTGCCAGGTTTTCACTATCGCGCAACCGGGCTTTCATTATCAGGCAATCATTACCGGTAATACGGCTGCAGCTCATTATTTCCGGAAACTGCGACAGGTCTTTAGAAAACTTACGGTAATAATCCCCGTTAAAGCTCATCGTGATATAAGCTGCTAAAGGATAACCCAGCTTTGTATGATCAATCCGCGCCGTATAGCCCGTTATTATCCCTTCATCTTCCAGACTTTGCACCCGCTCGGCCACAGCAGAAGGAGACAAGCCTATTTCCCGGCCTATTTGCGCATACGAACAACGGCCATTTTGCTCCAGTAAACGGAGTATTTCCTTATCTAAAGTATCTAATTGTGGATTCATTTCCATTATAGTATAAATAAGATTGTTTCTATTAAAAATAACAACAAATACAATTGAATCAATTGTAAAAATAGCAAAACGACAAATAGTTTTGTGAAAAAAAATAAACCAAAATGAGCTTGAGTAAAAACACGGTTATTACCCTCCTGGCTTTTGCAGGCGTTTACCTTATATGGGGTTCCACCTACCTGGCTATTGCTTACGGACTTATGGGCTTCTCCCCCTTTGTGCTATCCTGTTTCCGTTTCTTCTTTGCCGGTCTTATGCTCGTCTTATGGCGTCTGAGCCGTGCAGAGCCTGCCGGTTCACTCCACGACTGGCTTAAAAACGGTATAGTCGGCACACTAACACTTACCGGCGCCACAGGCCTGGTCACCTGGGGGGAGCAATATATTTCCTCTGCAGAAGCGGCTATTGCCGTAGCCACAGGCCCTTTCTGGTTCCTGATTATCGATCGGCAAAGCCGGAAAAATGCCCGCAAAAACAAGAAAATGCTTGTGGGTGCCCTGATCGGGTTTTCCGGTTTGTTTCTTTTCCTCCGGGAAAGCATGGAGAAAGCCGATGTAGTGATCAGCAGCACAACCCGTATCTACGCCCTCTTAATTCTTCTTTCCGGGTCCATATTGTGGGTATTAGGCTCACTATATTCCAAGCATAGCCCGGCAGGTAATTCCACCATTATGAATACAGGCCAACAATTGATGATGGCCGCTGTTTCTGCCGGCGTTGTCGGCCTGCTGAGAGGTGAATGGGCTGCTTTCCATATCCGGGGCATTCCGTCTGAAGCATGGCTGGGCCTGGGGTACCTGGCTTTTTTCGGTTCTGTCATTGCCTATCTTTCTTATATATGGCTGATCTCGACACACTCGCCGGTTATCGTCAGTACACATAATTATGTTAACCCGGTGGTGGCCGTTATCTTAGGCGGATTATTTCTTCAGGAAACCATAACGCCCAGTCAATTGACTGGTATGATCATTATCCTGGCTGGCGTACTGCTGATCAATGCTTCCAAATACCGCAGGGAGAAATGAAGAGTGGAGCGTGGGTTTCACGCAAAGGGTGCGAAGGAGGGCAACGGGAACAAAGAATTTCATTAATTAAAAATTAAAATGCACCGCTATTCGAAACTTATAGTTCGTATACACTATTATATCGCTTCCAGCGATTATCGCGAACCAACCCTTGCACACACCTGTTCTACCCGTGTTAGCAAACACTAAGAGTTTAAAAATAAATAGCGTCGCTGCCGCTCAAAAAGGCATAATAAAACCTTCGTTCTCTTCTTAGTATAATCGTCAAAATAACTTCCTCAACAACATCAGCAAAAACTTAGTGCTTTCATGTCTTCGCGGCAAAAGCCGGATAGTTTATTTTGTCGGCATTACTTAGTAATCGTGTCAAAATAATTTCCTCATTTTACCTTTTAATTATTTCCGTATCCTCCTTCACGTCATGTTTCCGGAGCGCCATTTACCCTCCTTCGCGTCATTCACAGGAGCGTCATTTACACCGCTATGTGAAACTTAAGTTTCGCATACACTATTATATCGCTTCCAGCGACCATCTGCAACCAATACTTTCATACACATCTGCCCTGCCCACGTTGGCAAAACACTAAAATTTTAAAAATATACTCTACGCAGGGTTCACCCCGTATTCTAAGATAGTAAACATCTCATGGGGTAAAAAGGTGCAGCGTGAGCAGTCCCGCCGGGCGGGAGACGCGGAACTGCTCACATTATACTTAGTAACATTGTATTTTTTCATCCTATGAGAAGTATAATTCCCTGCAATTTGGTTTTTCCGTTTTTAGCGACATTGCTATGAAAAATGCAGAAAGTCAGACTTCGTTTTTACAAGATGTGCTTAAATAAAAATGTAATTTTACAACGATTCAGACAATACATACAAGCAAGATTTTGAGCATATTCTTACGCTCATAACCGAAGCCCGAAACCGTGTTTACAGCAAAGCAAACAGCGAGTTGGTGTTGTTGTATTTCAATGTGGGAAAAGTGGTTTCCGACAAGATAAGCACAGGCAAATGGGGCGAAAATATCGTTCAGCAATTAGCCGATTTCATACAATCAAAAGCACCAGGTCTTTCGGGTTTCAATCGCAGAGGCTTGTACAGAATGAAGCAGTTTTTTGAGGTTTATTCGGGAGAGGAAATTGTGTCAACAGTAATGACTCTTTTGCAATACGATGAAAATGAAGCAGTTAAATTTGTGTCATCGGCAATGACACAAATTAATTGGACACAACATTTAATGTTACTTTCAAAAACAAAGAAAGCAGAAGAAACCTTATTTTATCTACAAAGAGCAATTACCGACAAACTAACTGTAAAACAATTAGAGCGAGAAATAAACAGTTGTAGTTACGAACGGACAACGCTCGGAAAAAAAGCATTTCAGCATTACAGACACAATTACCCCAAAACTTTTTCAAAGACCCGTATATGTTTGAGTTTTTAGACTTACCTGACGGACACAGCGAAAAAGATTTGGAAAAAGCCATTACGCTAAACCTGCAAAAATTTATTTTGGAGGTGGGTAAAGATTTTACCTATATGGGCGAACAGTACCGCATACAAGTTGGCAACAGAGATTTTCGCACCGACTTACTTTTTTATCATCGGGAGTTAAATTGTTTAGTGCTGTTTGAATTGAAAATCCAAGAATTTGAACTCGAATTTTTGGGCAAACTAAACTTTTATTTAGGTGCGTTGGACAAGAACGTGAAGAAACCACACGAAAACCTAAGCGTTGGTATTTTGCTCTGTAAAGGGAAAGACACCGAAGTAGTAGAAATTGCAATGTCAAGAAACGTCAGCCCTGCGATAATTGCCGACTACGAAACCAAACTAATTGACAAAAAAATATTAGCCGACAAACTACATCAATTAGGACAAGTATTAGACAAGACAGAAAAACCAGATGAATGACCAAGCCACTACCGTCTGAACATGCAGTTTTGCAATAGTGCGGCGGACAGTCATAAACTCAACCGTTGTGCTACTATTTAGCTTTTGTGCTATATCCGGCTGATGTGCTTCGATTATCACACCATCGCAAAGGTGCTGAGCCGTTTCGCATACCCGATTATATCGCTTCCTGCAATTGTCGCCGACCAATACTTTCACACACATCTGTTCTATCCAAAAAATCTCATAGGTAGGCTGTTCAAACGGGTATAGTAAAATCCTTCTATAAAATTCCTGTCATGCTGTTTGAACAATCATGCTTATAATCGTTCTTGTCATGCTGATACTTCGATATAGCTCAGTACAGGCGTAAGGAAGCATCTCTAAGCGTTCTGAGATTCCTCCCTGGCCCGTGTTGAGCGTAGTCGAAACATCGGAATGACAATGAGGTGTGGATCGAGTAGCTACCAGAAGCTATTACTGTTGTAGTAAATTTTATGGATGATTTCCACTAAAAGTGGATTTTTCGGCACAAAGTGGACGAAGAGACCTCCGGGCGGTTGAACAACCCATCTCGTCGGCGTCAGAGA
>JBEBVI010000056.1:0-15443 GCA_040392805.1 Taibaiella helva | reverse complement strand
TTTGACACTGGCTCTCTTTGACGGAATGGTGGCTCTCTTTCACCGGAATATCTACAGTACAAGTGAGGAAGTTATTTTGACGGTCATACTAAGGAACAAGCGCAAATTCTTTATTGAAAAATGTTTGTCCAAATCCATCTGCAAGGTTTTTGATCTAAAACCACCTAAAGCTTTGCAGACAGACAAATTAAAACGAAAGATGAGTTATTGTTAATCACTACTTTTAAAGTTACTGAGCAAGCCCTAAATTGTTTTCTGTGAAAGACGAGTTTATCAATGTGCGATAAAAAGATTACTATTCTAAAAGTCCCATTCTTAAAGAAACCTTTATCAATCCAACCGTATTTTTCACATCCAGTTTTTGCATCAGGTTGTATCTGTGAAAATCTACCGTTCGAAGGCTTACAAATAATTTGTCTGCGATCTCCTGGCTGGTATATTCTTCAATAATCAGCTTTAATATTTCCCGCTCCCTTTGTGTTAGCTTGGGGACAACGAAGTCAGTATTATCTCCTCCCTGAAGTTTAAGCACATTTTTAACCAGTTGTTCCTTCAATGAAGGATCCATGAACTGTCCACCACGATATACCTCCCCGATGGCGTCTGCCAATGTCTGCGGATCCGTGTTTTTCAATAGATACCCTGCACATCCCCTTCGTAGCATGCCCTCTATATGACTTGGCGCATCTAGGCTTGTCAATACCAATATTCGTATGCCAGGATAGTTTTTCATGATTTCTTCAGCCACATCCTTACCTGTTTTGCCGGGCATCAGAATGTCGAGCAACAGCACATCAGGTTGTTTATTTTGCAGACTGGCCAACAATTCATCTCCGGATGTATAAGTTCCGATCACCTGTATATCAGGAAAGTAGCTGATCATATTTTGTATGCCTGAAATGGCAAGCGGGTGATCATCTGTAATAACCACTTTTATAGACATAATTGAGCAGTTTATACTTTTATTGTATTTATATCAAATTCCAGTTGTATAGCTGTTCCCTGCCCCTTTACACTGGAAATATCTACCTTACCATTCATGGCTATTACCTGGCTGCGCATCTTTTTTATACCAATGCCATGATCATTCTTTTCAAAGTCCCGAAATCCTATACCATTGTCTTCTACTGTGATTCCAAGAATGCCCTCCTGGCAGCCTGCCTGTATCAACACCTCTGTAGCCTTTGAATGTTTAATTACATTTTGCAACAGCTCTTGTATAATGCGATATAAAGGAAGCTCGAATTCGACAGGCAGATGCGGGAACGAGCCATAATGTTGAAATGCTATATGGAGATGCTCATCAATATTCAGGTTCCTGCAGAAATAATGCAAGGCATCAATAAGCCCTTTCTCAGCCAGCATATCGGGCATCAGATTATGCGCCGTGTTTCGTAATTGTTTTGTTGCGTAATCTAACTGTTTCACCACGTTATTGTATTCCGGGGTACCGGCCAGCATACCGTATTTAATAGGCAGTATGCCCAGGTTCATTTTTACTACTGAAAACTGCACCATAATGCTGTCGTGCAGCTCATTGGCAATGCGGTTGCGTTCCAGTTCTTCACCCTTCATCTGTGCTTCAAGTTGTATGATCTCCTGTTCATGCTGCATAATCTGTATTTGTTTTTCCTGCAATTTCTGTTTGTTCCTGCCCCAGCTATATATGCCCGCCAATAAACCTGCTAACATCAGAATTATCCCGATAGTAGCGGCTATCCACATGTTACGATCCTTTATCCCGCTTTCCTGCTGTACTATCAATAGCTGTTGTTGTGTAAGTGCATTATCTTTCCTGGCTGTGTGCATCTTCACTTCAAGGTTTACTGCCTGTTTTTTTTCTTCTTTTCTTAATTCATCGGTTACTTTGGCGGCCAATAGCTGATATTGGTACGCCTTTTTATGCTGATGCCTGGCCGCATATATTTGGGCCAGGTTGGTATAGACATTATTGAGGTTTAGCTTTCTTTTTACTTTAGCAGCTTCCTGTATACAGATAAGATAGTGTTTTTCTGCCAGCTCCGGTTGATTATTCGATGCATATGTCTTAGCCAGTAACCCGTTAGCGCTAAAATAGGTGCTATTGTTGAGCGCGTCCCGGCTGAGCTGTATTGCCTTTTTAAAACAGTCTATTGCCATGGTTGTTGAGTCCATACGGCTGTAAATTTCACCAAGGTAGGTATAGGCCTGACCGATGGCGTATCCAGTGGTTTTGGCGTACTCCAGTGCTCTTAACATATATGATCGGGCTGTGGTTAAGTCGTTATAACGATCAAAATAGGTTATGCCCATCATAATTAGCGCTTCTGTCAGGTTTGCGGTATCCCTGTTTTTTTCGCAGAGCTGTATCGCTTTCCTGCTGTAATGTAGTGCAAGAGAGTCCATCTGTGTACGTGCAAAACAGCGAGCTAAAAGTATATAGGACTTATTGGCTAAGAAATCTTGTTGTTTTCCCTTGTCCGGATCGGAGCTTACAATATTTAAAAGAAAGCGTGCGGCTGTATCATATTTTTCTTCATTAAAATAGCTTAGTGCAATCTGAAATTTTATGGAAGCACTTTCTTTCTGCAGCTTCATCGTATCGCCCGGCAAAAACATTCTACCGGCAAACAAAAGGGTCATATAATAATACTGCCTGCTCTTCTCGAACTTTCCGGTTTCATTATAATAGTTAGCTAAAAACAACAGGCTGTTGGCTATGCCTTTTTTATACCCCGTCTGCATACTGGACCGTAAACTTTTCTTAAGGATAGGCAAAATGCTGTCCGGATTTTGTTGTGTATTACGCAACAAGGCCGCTCTTTCCAGCGCTTTCAGGACTTGCACAGAGTCGGAATAGGAATACTGGCTTACCATTACCTCCGGTGAAGAGACGGGCATAACCTGGGCAATAGCCATTGCTCCAAGGCTTAGTAAAACCGTCAGCAGTAATATATGTTTTATACCCATGTCACTGAAAATAATGCCTTAAATTTAGCTAATTAAAATGATTGTATCTACCCTATGGTTTCTACCTGTTTTTTGTAAACCGGTAGGTTCTCTCTTGCCCTTCATAGCGCTTAAGAATACATTTGTAGAGTAATAACATGCGGAAATATCAAATATTACAGTGTTTCAATTTTTGGCTATTAAAATTATTCTATTATGCTTAAAGAGAATTTACTTCAAACTTTTCTAAAACATATACTCTTAATAATCTGTTTTGCTTGCTGGGGTAGTGTAAGCAATTATGCCCAAACCTATGAATGGGCTAAAAGCATGGGAGGCAGTGGTGCCGATGTAGGCCAGGGCATAGCTGTGGATGGGTCAGGTAATGTCTATGTGACGGGGTATTTTGCGGGAGTAGCTTATTTTGGTTCCGGTACAGGTAGAGATTCACTCGAGTCCGCAGGAGGCAACAGCGATGCGTTTATAGCCAAGTACGATGCCCATGGCAATTATCTCTGGGCTATAAGCATGGGAGGTAGTCATAACGATGAGGGTTATGCAGTAGCTGTAGATGATTCAGGTAATGTCTATGTGACAGGTTTTTTTAGAGAGACTGCAGATTTCGATCCCGGGACGGGTACCGCCTGGCTTACTTCCATGGGGAACTCTGATATATTCGTAGCCAAGTACGATTCCAGCGGTAATTACTTATGGGCTATAGGCATGGGAGCGGTACAGGGCGATATTGGTTATGGATTAGCCGTGGACGGTAATGGCAATGTGTATGTCACCGGAATGTTCAGAAGAACAGTAGATTTTGACCCTGGATCAGGTATCGCTATGCGCTCTGCTGCAGGAGGGGCGTCCAATCGCTTTCCAGATATATTTGTAGCCAAGTACGACCCCAGTGGTAATTACTTATGGGCGATAAGCATGGGAGGACGTGAGGAAGATATTGGCTTTGGATTAGCCGTGGATGACTCAGGTAATGTCTATGTGACGGGGAGTTTTATGTCGGGGATTACTCAAGACTCTGTAGATTTTGATCCCGGTCCAGGTATTGCTATACTTACTTCTGTAGGGAGCGCTGATGTGTTTGTAGCCAAGTACGATTCCAGCGGGGATTACTTATGGGCCAAAAGTATGGGCGGGAGTAATGGCGAGCGGGGTTTGGGAATTGCTCTGGACGCATCATATAATGTCTATGTGAGGGGGGTATTTACAGGATCAGCAGATTTTGATCCCGGTGCAGGTATCGCTACGCTTAATTCTGTAGGGGGGAGTGCCGATGTTTTTGTAGCGAAGTACGATCCCAACGGTAATTATTTATGGGCTAATAGTATGGGAGGGCCCACGGATGATTTTTATTATTTTGGAGGTGCTATTGCTGTGGACAGGTCAGCTAATGTCTATGTAGGAGGAGGGTTTCGTGGGACCGCAGATTTTGATCGCGTTTCAGGTGCTGCTACGCTTACTGCTGCAGGAGGCTTAAATGCCATGGATATTTTTGTAGCCAAGTACGATCCCAAGGGTAATTACTTATGGGCAAAAAGGATGGGAGGAGACGGTCATGATGAGAGTTTTAGCATAGCTATAGATGGGGCAGGCAATGCCTATGTGACGGGGAATTTTGGACCTGCAGCAGATTTTGACCCGGGAACAGGTACGGCTACGCTTACTCCGGTAGAGGATGGAAGTCTTCCCTATGTTCTCAGTGATGCGTTTGTTGTGAAGTTGTCTTGCAGTGATACTACATCCTCTTATTTCACGATATCCGTACCCTGCGGCGAAAGTCATACATTGAATGATAGTATGTATACGGCTACAGGCATTTATACTCAGGTATTTCCGAATGTAGCCGGTTGCGATAGTACGGTTACTCTGGATTTAACGGTGCTTCCTCTAGCGGAGCCGGTTATTACTACTGATAGTTTTACATTGGGTGTGACAGCTACTTACTTCACATACCAATGGCTACTGAATGGCGAGCTTATTGCCGGGTCAAATGGCTCTACTTTTACCGTAACGGAAAATGGTAATTACCAGGTAGTAGTTACCAATGAATACGGTTGTTCAGATACTTCTGATGTATATGTCGTAGACAATGTGAGTATAGATGGTGTATCGGTAGCAACAGGCTTGATTCAGGTTTATCCCAATCCTGCTAACAGCCTTTTGTACATCAACAGTCCTTTAGCAGTCCATGCGCATATCAGCTGTATTGATGGTCGTAATATCTTATCTGCAAAGCATACTAAAGTTATAGATGTAAGCAGCTTTGCGGAGGGCATCTACCTGTTGCGTATTACGGATAGTGAAGGCAGATTGATTACGGTAGAAAAAGTAGTAAGACAATAAATAATTAGCCTGTAACAAAGCTTTGGGGTAGAGGTGCAATATCGTACCTCTACCTCAAATCATTTAAGCCAAATCCGCACCCGCTCTGCCGAAACCTATAGTTTCGCAGCACTATTATGTTGCCTGTGGCAACCTGAAGTACTCCCTCACACTCGCGATTGTCATGCTGACGCAAGGAAGCATCTCTTAACACCCACCACAGACTCCCCCTTGTGTCGGAGTAACAAGAACGAATGATAAGAGGGTACAACCTCATTTTTAACCCCCACATTTATGAGGGGGATAAAATTTGGATTATTTAGCATTTCCCACCGGCCAAGATATTCAATCGTATTATACGTTCTTAGCCATAAACAGATTATTTGCGAGGGATTTTCTTTATCCCGGATTTTGGCAATGTCTGTCAGGGAAATATAATCTTCCTGTTCTTTTTAAGCAATAATATCCCGGTATTCTTAACAGTGAGTTTTGCCATAGTTTAATGTTCAATTGCTCATAAATATACATAATTATTCTACTCTGCAGAAACTTATAAGTTTCGCGGCACTATTATGTTGCCTGTGGCAACCGAGATACGTTCCCCTCATACACTCCAAAGGTCATGATGGTAGGGAAGCATCTTTTAGCACCCACTACAGACTCCCCTTACCTCGGAGTGGAAGCGGGTTATAAGAGAGAAAGAGAATAATGGAAAATAGAACAAAAGCAAAATCAGCCTCCGGGCCGAAGGTAAATACACCAATTTCCCCCACTTTCCAATTTATACCTGCTATTCTCTATCTTTATGCCCTGAACCGTAGCAGTTATCGGGAATCATCATTTTGGTTTTTGAATTTTAAATTTTGACTTTATAACGTAACAGTGAAAAAGTATTTATCGTTTTTTACACTTATTGCATTTGTATTCCGTGCCGGAGCGCAGACCACTTATCTGCCGCTCCATGCAGAAGAATATCATTTGTTAGACAGGCTGGAAACGCTGGAAGGTACATTGACCGGTGATTTTCATTCTTCCTTAAAACCCATAGCCCGTAAGGATGCCGCAGAATTCCTGAAAAAACAAAAGCAGGAATATCTCTATATGGGCAATAACAATATCAGTGCAATAGATGCTTATAATATACAACGCGCACTGTCCATCAGCGGCGAATGGTCAGAAACAGCAGAGGGTGATGATGGCGCACTGCCTTCGCGCAGGCCGATACTGAAATATTTTTACCAGAAGCAACCCGACCTGGTGCATGTGCATACCGATGATTTCTTTCTTGTCATTAATCCGGTTTTGTACGCTCAAGGCATGAAAGAGCGTAATACCGGCGGACTGAAATACATCAATACCCGCGGTGCGGAAATAAGAGGTCGTATTACCAATAGAGTAGGCTTTTACACTATGCTGGCCGATAACCAGGAGAAAGCATTAAGCTATATAGAAGGCTGGGAGCAGGGCCATAGCGCTTTTCCCGGGGCAGATTATTACAGCCGTCCTTCCGGCACTTACGATTACCTCATGGCAAGAGGTTATGTGGATGTAGGCGCATTTAATGATCATTTCAACGTAACATTCGGCTTTGACAAGCACTTTTCAGGAAATGGTATGCGAAGCCTATTACTTTCCGATTTTGCTGCCCCGGCCACATTCCTCCGGCTACGTACCCAATTCGGGAAGCTGATGTATGAGAACCTCTACCTTGAACTCACACCCGACTACCAGCGTACCGGCGATAAACGTCTGCCAAAGAAGTATGCGGCCATACACCAGTTAAGTATAAATGCTACCGGCTGGCTGAACATCGGCATTTTCGAATCCACTATTTTTTCAAAAGCAGACCGTTTCGGGGTGGAATACTTAATGCCGGTCATCTTTTACAATAGCGTTGCCCGCTCTTTAGGAGCACAGCAGAAGACCTCGCTGGGTCTGAATTTTAAAGCTATAGCATTAAATCATTTACAGGTATATGGCCAGGCCTATTTCGATCAGGTCAAATTTAATAAACCCTCTGACTGGTGGGGTAACCAATACGGTACACAATTGGGATTACAGTATTTTAATGCCTTTACCATATCCAACCTTGACCTGCAGGCAGAATGGAACAGGGTGCGTCCTTTTACTTATGCATCCGGTGATGGCATTTCAGACTATACACATTACAACCAGCCCCTGGCTCATCCATTAGGTTCCGGGTTTTCGGAATGGGTCGCCTTAGTGCGTTACCAGCCCCTTCCCAGGTTGCATATCCAGCTTAAAGGAATCTACACACATCGCGGTACAGACAGCACGGGTAATATGGGAAACAGTATTTTCAACCTGTACCAGACCCGCCCGGGTGACGAAGGTTACAAGCTGACACCCGGCGATCGTATGACGGGCATCTATGCCGACCTGAATATAAATTACGAACTGCGACCCAATATATATCTTGAAACCGGGGCTACACACCTGCGTCGCGAATACGCCTCAGGTACCGTTCTGCCATCTGCAACGGTGATCTACGGCGGCCTTCGCTGGAATATCGCAAGACGCCAATTCGATTACTATTAAGATACCTGTATTCTATAAAGCTGTGTCTACTATTGTAACATTATTATTTTTATTTTTGACTTAAACTATCATACTATGCCTGTTATACTACCTGTAAAAGGTGTCCATCCTGAAATTCCTTCTTCCTGTTTTATTGCACCCAATGCTACTGTTGTAGGCGATGTGGTAATGGGCGAGGAGTGCAGCATCTGGTTTAACGCTGTAGTGCGCGGAGATGTAAACAGTATTCGTATGGGCAGTAAAGTAAACATACAGGATGGCGCCAGTATACATGCTACATACGAGAAGACCCGGGCCCATATCGGTAATAATGTTTCTATAGGGCATAATGCCATAGTACATGGTTGCAAAGTGCATGATAATGTATTGATCGGCATGGGCGCCATAGTAATGGATAATGCAGAGATAGGAAGCAACAGTATTATTGCGGCCGGGGCGGTTGTGCTGGAAAATACTATTGTAGAGCCTGGAAGCATCTATGCCGGCGTGCCCGCAAAGAAAGTAAAGAATATAAGCCCGGAGCTGATCAAGGGTGAAATAGAGCGCATAGCTAATAATTATACAATGTATAGCGGTTGGTTTAAATAGTGCTATCGAAGACAGGCAACACTGCCTGATTTCATTGGTCATTGATAGGATCGCATAAGGTTCCACCGAGGAAATGGATTCTTCATTTTCATGAATAAAGTTTTGTAATTTGCCTGAAACAAAACATTAATCAAAAGTCATATTATCATTTTAAGTGATTACCAAAGCTATCTACCTCCTGCCGTTTATTATCACACTAAGTTCTTGGTGTTCTTCTGCAACGAAGAATGATAAGTATATTGATCAGCATACAGACCTCGTAATGGTAGCCCAGGAAATATTGCTTCAAAACCATTATCCCTTACTTTTTGACTCATTGCTTTCCAATATCCCCCGTTGGCTGTCCGGCGTAAAGGGTAGCAGAGAGACAAAAGCGGTCCTGACGGAACTAATAATAGCCGAAAACTTTATTGCCAACAAGGAGAATAAAAGTGAATTGGAAAAGGCTTTACTTCATTACCAAAGTGCCTGGGAACTAATTGATCAGGGAAAATTCACTCTTTCAAGAGCATCAGTAAAGCATCAGATTGGCAATGCTTTATATCGTAAAGAGGAATATGCCCGAGGCTTAGAATATCTTCTGCGTGCCGACTGGATGATGCAGCACTATGGATATGAAAAATTTAATAACCTGGGCAGCTATTTCGCTAATTTAGGTTATGCATATGCTTATTATTTTGAAGATTTTGAGAATGGCCAGTACTATCTGGGTATGGCTATGAAAAATAATTTTGTCAATCCTTCTGAACGATATGCAAGTTATAACTTTTTAGGGCTTCTATACAGGCAGAATGGACAACTGGATTCGTCTCATTATTTCTTCAACATAGCATTACAAGAGGCTATTAACTGTAAAGATTCGATTAGTGTTGGTGAGATTACTGGGAATATAGGCATGAATTATTTCATTGAAAATAAGTATGAGAAAGCTATTCAAATGCTACAAACCAATTACCACGTAGCTTTACAGCACAGTAACTGGACCAGCGCAGCACTGTCTAATATTATCATTACGAGGATTGACCTTAAACAAGGAAATATGACGGATGCCCGCCGAAAAGTAGCATTGACCAGGATATTGGTAGACTCTATAAGGACAACAGGTACCAGCAAGGCGCTCTATTTGGCGTCCTTTAATATGTATTCAGACTATCTTGATATAGCCAAATGGGATCAGGATGAAAGACTGATTATGGGCATTCAGGATACTCTACTGGCGTACAAAGACAGCCTGTATTCTACAAGAGATATTAAAACAGCGCTTAAAATCCAGATCAATTTAATAAAAGAAACCAGCGAAGCGCAGATAAGCCTGTTGAAAAGTGAGGAAAGTAAAAAAATATGGATACGCAATTTTATTATTTTGTTGTGTATTATCTTGTCCCTGATAATGGTCAGGTATATTTATCGGCTAAAGCTGAGAAGTCAGAGAGACCAGGAGAAAATAACAGGTTATTTAAATAGTATTACAGAAAAGAACCGCATATTGAAGCATTATGAGCATAAAATTGAAGAAGAAAAATCGAAAAGCAAGAATTTAGAACAGAATGCGTCTGTAAACACTTTGGCCGGTCATCTCCAGTTTCTGCGAACAGCGGCAATACATACGGAAGAAGAATGGGCAGAGTTTGTAATGATATTTGAAAAAGTGTACCCCGGCTTCTTTAAAGATATTTCGGAAAAAATACCGAATATTTCGCCTACCGAAATACGGTTTCTTGCATTGACCAAACTGAATATCCCGTCACGCGAGATGGCTCAGCGTTTAGGAATTGCTATGGACTCGGTACGAAAGCTTCGTTACCGCCTGAGGAAAAAGATTGAACATAATCTTAAAATTGCAAATCAGGATATTTTTGATTTCAATATTTAGCGGTTAGGAGGCAGTGTCAATCCCTGCTTCCTGTTAACAGGCAAGAGCGGTTTATGTTGATTTAAACTTTAATATTCAAAAGCTCCTAAAACAAAATAGAAAAAATATCTTATGACTTTATTACAGTTTACGCTTTGTCTGTGTACACATTGGAACTTCTGTAGTATTGTCTTGTTGACGATTGGATTTTAGAAGCTAACGCTTTCCTGATATTGGATTGTTATCCGGCGTAAAACCACTCAACCTAAATTTACTCCTGAAAATTATTTGCCCTGTTACTCCTACATAAGATATTTCCAAGCGTAATTTGGCTTGCATCAGCTTATCAGATAAATGAGTCTTTACATGTCTACGTACCGTGGACACAACCACGTAAACGCTTATAAACCAGCATACTATTTGTCCTTTTTTTGACTACGCCTGAGAAATGGAAAATAAACCCCTGAGAGATAAATTTGCTTATCGATTTTATGAATCGCAGTGCGTTTAATTATTTTATGTTATAAACAGAAAGTTATGAAAATGAATTCATTTACAACATTTCGGTTAAAACCGGCTCTCTTTTATTTGACAATGTTTCTGGCGCCTCCAGCAGTCGCCCAACCGGAGTGGTCTCCAGTGGGGCCCCCTGTAACAGGTATACCGAACACCGACGGGCAATATCTTACCAATGCAGACTATAACGACTTGGTGTTCGATGCATCGGGCATTCCGTATGTGGTAATTTGGGATATGAGTTTATCCGGTAAAGCGACTGTGGTAAAATACGATGGTTCTAAGTGGGATGTAGTAGGAAGCGCAGGATTTTCCGATGGTGCTGCCTATTATCCGAGTATAGCAAAAACATCTAAAGACAGTCTTTATGTAGTGTATCGCGACGGCGGTTCAGGTGCTAATATTTATAGTGCAACATGTAAAAAGTATAATGGCAGCTCCTGGGTTACTGTTGGTGCTAACAAGTTTTCAGCCGGTACAGCCAGCTATACCCGTATTGAAATTGGAAATAACGACACCCCCTTTGTCGCGTTTTCGGATTTTTCAGGTAGTGGTATTATGGCATTAAATGGAAAAGTAACAGTTATGAAATTTGATGGTACCTCATGGCAACCTGTAGGCACACGTGGCTTTTCCGCAGGTGCGGTCAGTTCTCTGGACTTTAAAATAGATAGTACGAGAGGGTTATGGGTTGCCTATACCGACAATGCAAATGGAGGAGCAGCAGTTGTAAAGAAGTGGGATGGTAGTATTTGGGCTACAGTAGGAAACACTAACTCCGGCCAGACCCGTGATGTTACTATTGATTTTGATAAGCAAAACAGACCTTACATAGCTTTTCGGGATCTTACAAATGCCAGCAGAGTTACAGTGATGACGTTCAATGGCACGACATGGAACTTAGTGGGGGCGGCAGGATTTAGCAACCCGGTTGTTCCAACTGCTTATGACATACAATATCGTTATGTAGTGTTGAAAATAGATGAAAAAGACAGGCCTTGCGTAGCTTATACGGATGCTTACTATAGTGGTAGTATAAGTGTCATGTGTTATGATGGTTCTGGCTGGAATTTTCTGGGACGACAAGGTTTTAGTAAGTTTGCAAAATGCCTTTCTATCGGCGAGTTTAACAAAAATCTTTACGTTACATATATCAATCACCCTAACTCTTCGGGTCCATGGCCTGGATATGCTGTGAAGTATGATATGTGTGAATTGCCGGAATTTTATAGATTGACTGCATCAAAAGATGTTTTTTGTGCAGGCGATTCAACTGTAATTCGTATTGAAGGAGGCAAACTTAACGATGCTACTTCTTGGAAATGGTATAGCGGCGCTTGTAGTGGTACGGCGATAGCTACAGGCGACACCCTTAGTGTTACACCTGAAGATACCACTATTTATTATGTAAGTGGCGAGGGAGGCTGTGTTGTACATCCTAAATGTGATTCTATAAGAATTATTGTCAATCCGAAACCGGTACCGATAACCATTACTATTGACGGATTTGTGCTGAGTACGCTGTCTAATTATTATCGTTACAAATGGTATCGGGACGGTATTGCGCTGCCCGAAGGTGATAAAGCATTCTGTATTGCCGATAAGAATGGAATATATATGGTGGAAGTGTTTAATGAATCCGGCTGCTCTGATACAGCATCGTATATAGTATCTAATGTCGGCGTTAATGATATCGGCACCAAGGCTGCTGCTGTATCCGTTTACCCTAATCCCGCTTTGGATGTATTGCATGTAGATGCACCCATGGTAGTTGATGTGGCCATTAGCGGAATTGACGGAAAGCAACTTATTAAATCTGCAGGTGGAAAAGAAATTATTATAAGAGACCTTGCCAAAGGCGTATATATAATACATATTACAGACAGTAGTGGTATATTGCTAACCACATCCAAGATGATTAAGATGTAAAGTAATAATCCCAATGTCGTTAACTCAAGCCTGGAACTCACGTATCTTTATTGTTATGCGCAGTTACTGTGAATAATAAATATTTGTTAGTGAACCAATTGGGATTTTGTTTATTAATGTATGAGTAGGAAGAGGTTGCTGTATAGCGACCTTTCCCTGTTTATACCTGAATTGGTAAGATAATCGTGCGCGAAATTGCTATGAGTTCGTTCCGTTTATCAGATAGAACAAGTACTTTTGAAATACCTTTTTTTAATCCTCAAATAATGCTGTTCGTAGATTTAATCTGAACCGAAGAAAAGCAGAAACGAACTTTGCCGGGGGAAAGCCTGCATGCATTTATTTTAAATACCATTTGGTGAAATAAAAATAGGTTAAGATGCGCCGAATATATTTTTTATCGCCCTGTTTTTAAAGTTCAAAAATTCATGAAGAATCATCAGGTACGGACAGATGCAACTTTACTGCCGGACTGCGACGGAGAAGACCTTGAAAAACAAAAACTGAGCCCGGTACTTAAAAGCCTGCCCGTACTTATCTTTACGTTGCTTCTTCAAAGCCTTCCTCTTATTGCTCAAACCGGTCCGGGTAGCGTTACGGGGAAAGTGTCTGACGGAGAAGAAGCGCTGACCGGCGCTACTGTAACACTTTTGAAGACGGCCGATTCCGTTATTGTTACAAGCTCGTTTACCGATACGGCGGGATCTTTTTATTTTGCGGAGTTGCCTTACGGAAAGTATTTTATAACAGCCGGTTATCTCAGTTATGAACAATATACCTCTTCCGGTTTCCTTATCGATGATGCACACTCAGAAATCACCCTTCCTGGTATCGACCTGGCAGCCGTTTCCAGTGAGTTGGACGGAGTAACTATACGCAGCAGAAAAGCACTTATTGAAAAAAAGACAGACCGTACCATCGTTCATGTCGATGCATTGATCAGTACTGCTGGAGGTAATGCAATAGATATTCTGAAAAAGTCGCCAGGGATAAGCATAGATGATAAAGGTGTGGTGACCATTACAGGCAAAGCAGGAGCCGTTGTTTTTATAGACGATAAACCCAGTTATTTATCAGGGACAGAGCTATTACACTATCTGGAAACGTTACCGGCAAGTGAAATAAATACGCTGGAAATCATGTCGAACCCGCCGGCCAACTACGAAGCTGCCGGGAATGCCGGTGTCATCAATATCCGTCTTGTTAAAAATAAAAAAGAGGGCTGGAATGGAAATATAAACCTCGGTTATACCCAGGGTAAGTATGCACGCCTGAATAACAGCCTTAATCTCAATTATAAGATAAGGGCGGTAAACGTTTTCGCGACCCTTGTTTATAACAGGCTCAATTCTTTTGAAGATTTAAATCTCAATAGAGAGTATTACAACCCGGATCATCAGTTGATCTCTGCTTTTAGCCAGAATTCCTATAATACGAATCATGCCAGCGGACCTAAAGCCCGCTTAGGTATGGACTACCAGATCAGTAGCAAAAGTATCTTTGGTATTTCCGCTTCAGGATTCAGATGGTACAGCAATGACGGATCGGATAATCATGCTATAATATCGGATGACCGGCAGAATATGACCAACAAAGTAAACTCGACTGTTTCTTCGCAGCGGCCTTTTTATAACTTTACGGGAAATGCAAATTACAACTACAGGCCGGACAGCAGCAACAAATTGTTGTCGTTTAATGCGGACTATCTGATGTATAGCACACGGTTGCAGAATGATCTCCGGAATGAAGTTTATCTGCCGGACGGTTCCTTAAAAGAGCAGAGCAGACTGATTGGCCGTTTGCCTTCCGATATCTACATCATGGCTACCAGCGGTGACTACCGTACGCCGTTTTTTAATATGGGTACGGTGAGCACAGGTTATAAACTAAGTTATGTTTCGACTGAAAATATAGCTGATTTTTTTGACGATGAAGATGGTGTCCGGGAACCCAGTACGACATTCTCCAACCACTACAGGTATCGTGAAAATATAAATGCCGCTTATGTTAACTACCAGATTCAATATCACCAATTTGGCATACAGGCAGGTTTAAGATTTGAGCATACTTTGATAGACGGACGGCAGCTGGGCAATGCTCATCGCCCTGATTCCACTTTTGAAAGAACATTCAACAGCTTTTTCCCCACTTTATTTTTAAGCTATACCCCAGGCAGCAATGAAAGACACCAGGTGCACTTTTCCTATGGCAGGCGGGTTAACCGTCCTGATTATCGTGATATGAATCCCTTTACCTACCCGATAGACCGGTACACTTTGTATGAAGGAAACCCTTATCTACTACCTGCATTTTCTAATAACTTTGAGCTTTCTTATACCTTTAATAATAATGTTACAGGTACACTTCTGTATAGCCAGGTCCGTAACCTCATATCGGAAACTATAGAGCAGAGCAATAATATTTTTTATAGCCGCCCCGGCAATGTAGGGAAACAAGTTGCCTATGGTGCGAGCCTGAATATTAACTTATCGCCTTTTGAGAAATGGACGGTTAATTTATATTCTGACTTGTTGCAGAGCCGGAATGAAGGAATGATTTATGGGCAGAAGCTGTTAAATCATGGCTGGAACTGGTCGCTGAACTGCGTTAACCAGTTTCGTTTCAATGACAAATGGAGCGCTGAACTTTCCGGATATTATGCCGGTAAGAACTATTATGCCCAATTCATTATGATACCCTATGGTTATGTGTCTGCCGCAGTGAGCAGGAAGTT
>JBEBVI010000055.1:0-15609 GCA_040392805.1 Taibaiella helva | reverse complement strand
GGGGTAAAAGCCTGGATATAGGACGCGCAATAACTATAGATCCATGGGGTAATATCTATACTACAGGAATGTTTCAAGGCCAGGTAGATTTCAATCAGGGTGGTGTGCCGGCCTATTTGAGTTCCGCTAAATATGAAGATGTTTTTATCTGCAAACATGATGGTAATGGCAATTACATCTGGACTAGGAACATAGGAGGCTCTCCTGCGGTGGGATTGTCTGTTGCAACGGATGAAACCGGTAACGTTTATGCTACAGGCTCCTATTCAGGAACTATTAACTTTGATCCCGGATCAGGAGGGCCGACTTTTACAACTGTGGGTGGGTCTGATATCTTTATTACTAAGCTGGATTCTGCCGGTAATCTGATGTGGGCAAAAAGTATTGGGGGGCCGATCGGTGACATATCTTATTCAATTAAAGTGGATGCAGGTGGTAACGTTTATCTGACCGGAATGTTTCAGGAAACAGTGGATTTTAATCGGGGATTTACTCCTGCTCTATATACATCAAATGGTTCCGTAGATATTTTTGTATTAAAATTAGATACGGATGGAAATTTGCTTTGGATAAAAACCATAGGGGGAACAGGTTTTGACCAAGGCTTGTCTCTCGCCATTGACACTCCCGGAAATATCTATATTACCGGAACATTCGAGGGAAGGGTAAATTTCAATCCAGGGGGCACTTCCCCAGCAAACTTAACTGCGGTAAATAAGGATGATCTGTTTATTTTAAAATTAAATAATTCCGGGGATTTTGCCTGGGTAAAGCAAATCAGTAACAAATCCTTTTCCTCTAATTATTTTTTTGCCAGAAGCTTTATCACAACAGATAATGTAGGCTATATTTATGTGACAGGCCAATTTACTGATACCATTGATCTTACTGCAGGCCCTGATACGGCGGCCAGTCTTATTTCGAAAGGCAACCTTGATTTTTTTATCTTAAAAATGGACACTTCCGGTAAATACATATGGTCAAGGAGTATTGGTGGGGCGTCTACTGACTGCGCTCTTTCCATAGCGGTAGATGCTGTTGGCGGTGTGTATACAACAGGGTATTTCTCCGGCCCCGTCGACTTTAATCCTGGCACAGCGTTAGCGGACACATTTATGCTCCGGTCTAATAGCCTGGGAGATGCTTTTATTTCAAAATTAGATTCGTCCGGTAATTTTGTATGGGCAAAAAAATTAGGAGGGGAACAAAGCGGCAGTAGTGGTGAAGGAATAGCCGTTGATGCTTCAGGAAATATATATACCACAGGTGCTTTTAAAGGTGAAGTTGATTTCGACGCAGGGCCACAGGTAGCCAACCGTAAATCAAATGGTGAGCAGGATATTTTCATTCATAAAATGTCTTGTGCCCGGTCTTTCACATTCGAAATAAAAACATCAGATTGTAACGGGTATGAATGGAACGGGAAAAATTATACCCAAAGCGGAACTTATACCGAAATTTTTCCGAATCACCCTGTGGGCTGTGACAGTACAGTAACGCTTAAATTGATGATAGAAAACAATTTGAATGTACAACTTACCATTAATATATTTGAATTGGGAACTGTTGATACATACCGTTATTATCAATGGTTTTTAAACGGGGACCCTATAGCCGGTGCGACCAACAGAACCTATCAGGTGACGGAGGTCGGACTATATAAAGTGGTAGTGGAAGATGATAAGGGTTGTAAAGATACTTCTGATGAATTTGGCGTTTATAGTATGGATGAAGTAAATGTGGATGCTGTGCCGACAGGCGAACAAATAAAAATATTTCCGAATCCTGCACAGGATGGCCAAGTGGTGCATATATTATCTCCTGCTTATATAAATATTGAATTAACAAGCATTGACGGCAGGAAGATAAAGCGGTTGTCCGGATCTGATACTTATAAATTACCCCTGTCGGATGTTCAACCGGGAATATACTTATTGCATTTCAGGGATAAGAATGGTAAATTGATAAAGGTTAAAAAACTAATTTGTCAATAGCGTACATTCCGGTCATATTATTGCAGCAGTTTAAATCTTTTTCAGGATGACCACCGGAACGGCGCATAAGTATTTGAGCCTATGGTTATGTGTAAGCGTTTAGCAGAGGTGAAAAAAATAATAAAACCTATATTGTCTGGAATATCCGGACTATCTTACAAATTAAGATAGTATAACCAATATCATTAACTTAAGGCTTCGTATAGTTGCGGGTGATAACACCCGCAACGGCGACCGGCGATGTTAGTGTTATCATCAACATCTAAAGTTAATGACATTGATAGTATCACATTAAAAACTAGCTCAAGGTGCTTTCACTATCTTTTCTACTTTAATCAACCTGTTGGCATCATCGAAGATATGCAGTAAATATACTCCAGGTGCTACATCCCGTAAAGAAATGTTGTTGGCATTGCTTTTTCTGATTATGCTTTTCCCTTCAATGGTTGAAAGTTGTATATTCACCCTGACCGGTGATTGAATGTTTATCCTGTCTGCCGATGGATTGGGGTGAATATGGATTCCCCTCGCTATCTTATCTATCTCATAAATACTGACATAATTTCCCACCATATAAGATTCTGATGTATCGGTACATCCGTTGCCATCTGTAACAATAACCTGGTAACTGCCGTTTTGAGCGATCATATGTTGGCGCTCAGTGGCATCCGGTAGGATCTCGCCGTCTAAAAGCCACTGATAACGGCTATAAGGTACTTGTGTACTTAGAATAAAACCTTCCACTGTGATAGAAACAGGCGCTATAGTGTTTATGGTTAGTTTCAGCCTGACCAGGCTGTCGCAGCCGGCATTACCCGGGAATTGCTGTAAATATTCGCCACTCTCTTCATAGCGCTGCCCGTTAAAAATATATTCGTCACAAGCCTTGATATCAAGTAAGGTGAGTGGCGTCTCCTTGCAGAACGACATTTTATGCACAAAAATATCCCTTGATCCGGATGCGGTTAAATAAACGGTATTAGGGGCAGGATCAAAATCAGCAGGGCCACCCATAAAGTATCCGGTGGTGTATATATTACTGGTATTGTCGATAAAAATAGAAGTCCCTTCCTCTATGTTTGGGCCACCTAACTTCTTTGTCCAGACAAAATTCCCATCGGGATCTGATCTGGCTATAAACACGTCACCCGATCCGGAGTTGCTAAGTTTTAGATCACCTGGATTAAAATAGGCTGTCCGGCTGTTAAAATACCCTGTTGTATATACATTTCCTGAAAGATCCACTGCTACGCCATTACCATGATCGTCGCCGGCCCCACCCATATTTCTTACCCAGATACAGTCGCCCAAACCATTTAGTTTGAGTAAAAAGATGTCTTCTGCCCCATCGGCTGTAATATAAGCCGGTATGCCTTCCGGGTTAAAATTTACAGTTCCGGAGAAGCTGCCTGTAACATATATGTTGCCGTCACCGTCTGTAGTAATGGCATTCCCCCGGTCCATTCCCTTATCTCCGATGGCCCTGACCCATAAATTTTCGCCCTTGTTATTTATTTTCGTAATAAAAATATCGTCTCCTCCTGCTGAAGTGCGATTGAACTGAGCGCCACCATAACCAAAATTGTTTCTGCCGGCAAAATATCCGGTTGTATAAACATTTCCTGAATCATCTATAGCAATATCAGTAGTAATGTTATGCTCCGGCCCTGCACCCATCAGGCGTACCCAAATGTAACGGCCATCAGTATTAAACTTAAATACATAAGTATCATCTCTACCGGTTCCGCCCATTCTCAGGCTACCTGGATTAAGTGATGCATTATCATTAAACATGCCTGTGGTATAAATGGCACCTGTATCATCTACTATAACGCCATTGCCCTGCTCATTTCCGGGCCCTCCCAACTGGTCCACCCATAAAAGATTGCCGTTGGTGTCCATTTTCAACAAAAAGGCATCCTTATTTCCTCTTGACCTTAAGATATGTGGATTTGCCGGTAATCCGAATATTGCCGTGTCTTCAAAGTATCCGGTAATATAAACATTCCTGAATGAATCGACAGCTATACTGCTTCCCTCTTCATTGCGTTTTCCTCCCATCTGGTGAAGCCATAGTAAATGGCCATCGGCATCCAGCTTGGCAGCAAATATATCGTATCCGCCCACGGCCACCAGAGTACCTTTATTATTCTTCCGATCGAATATGGCAGTGTCAGAAAAATAGCCAGTGACATACACATTTCCGGAATTATCGACCGCTATATCAGTTGCACCGTCATATCCGTGCCCACCCATTTGTTTCACCCATTCCAATGTGAAATTCTGTGCCCGTGCCGTCGTGATCCACAATAGCAATAAGGGTAAATAAAAAGCAAAAAGTATTTTGTGAATTTTCATTACGTAACAATTTAGGTGTTTAATAGGAGCACCGATAAACAGAGGAATATGGTGGCATTAGATAAATAGTTAGTAAAAGTAATACATTATCCGTAATTTCAAAACAGGCCGTAACACTTCCGTTTTATGCGATGTGTGTAAAGGCAGATCATATTCTGTTTATTCGGTACCGTTGTTTGTATGTTATTAAATAATCAACCGGCCTTGCTGATTTTCAGCAGTTTCATATCTTTATCTGAAACCAATAAGCAAAAATATTCCTGCCTGCATTCGGAACGGTAAATGAGGAAGCGGGCAAAGCTTTTTCAGATACCATCATAAACCTGATCCTGCAGATAGATGAACGGCACAGGATTGACGGGTGGATACTTGATCAGTGTGGCAATGGCGGTGGAAATATGTGGCCTATGCCCGCCGGTCTGAAAGCCTTTTTGGGTGATAAAACACCCGGATATTTTATTCATAAAAAGTAAAAAAAATACCTGGCACATAAAGGGAGTACCACCTGTACTAAAAAATAAAGCCGGCAAAATAACGGTGCTTATCGGTCCCGGTACGGCGAGCAGCGGGAAATGACAGCGATAGCCTTTACCGGAATGAGGAATGTGGGGACCTTTGGGCAGCCTTCTGCAGGCTTTACTACCTCAAATGATATTTTTCCTCTTTCAGATGATGCTATGGTAGTGCCGGAACGGCAAAATTGATCCCGGATGTTATGGTAGAAGCGATTGAAGGGCATGGTTAAGTTGTAGAAACAGCCAGCAGATGGATATTGGAAAAATCCCGGATTACGGCTCCCAATAATATTCCAGTTTTGAGCAATTGTCGTATTTTCCCGCAATTTGTGGTTCGAAGTTAAGCTCGTAGTCTTCAACAAAAGTTTCCTCCGAGTTCCATTGGCGGAATAATACCGGTTTACCCTCATAAGTGGCGGTCAGCCTGTAACCAATGGGAATATCCTTTATATGGCTGTACTTCTTTATTGTATTGCCGTACAGAAATGACTGTAAATCTGGCAGATTTGTTGCATTTCCGTTGGGTTTAATGACACTTCCGTACGGTTATACGGTAAAGCCGTACGGAAATGTCTTCATTCCCGGCAGTTATGAAGCATAGCGCTAGGGAAATATCTTGCAATCCACCGGTTTTGTTTCTATTCCGTTGGGAATAACAACACTTCCGTATAGTTATACTTCAAAACCGTATGGTTATCACTTCATTCCAGAGGGCGCTGAAGCATTGCCATCCGGAAGCACTTTTGATCCCGGTGGTCATGCGTCATATCCATCCGGAAATATGTCATAACCGTAGGAAAACATTGCATAACCATGCGGAAATGTGTCAGAACCCGGTAGGTTTATTGCATATCTGCCGGGTCTCGGCCTGTTTCCATATGGCACTGGAGTAAACAAGCACGGCAACGCCGGGTATAAATACCGGGTATACAGTGTTATTAAAGGCAAAGCTCAAAAAGCATAATCACTTTCGTATACCCCATTCCGTACAGAGATGAAGGTCACACTATTCAATGACTGCTCCCCTTACTCACTCTCTACGGTCATTCTGGAAGAATCTAAACATTGCTACAACAACCTAACAAAACATGCTTAAGTACCTATAGACCATTTAGTGTGACAGCAGGGTGAATAGAGGCTGTTTTCTATATAGAAAATACAGTTGTTCAGCAAGCCCTATTTAGCATCCTGCGTTCCACCGTTTTTCTATTATTTCGACCAACATGTGCTTTTCTTCGATAAATACTTATTCTGGACATTGGTCGAATATTTGCACCGGAATGTCTAAATATGGCTGCATATATGAAATTCGCTTTCTTTCTTTGTAAAGAAATAATATCTTACACTGTCCTTCGTTATTGATCATTTAAAGAAAACGCTATGGTACTCCATATTTCTAATGTAAGTAAGACTTATGCTAATGGCTTGAAAGCGCTTAGTAATATTAATCTCAGAATAGAGAAGGGAATGTTTGGCCTCTTGGGTCCAAATGGTGCCGGAAAATCAACTTTAATGCGCACAATAGCTGCTTTGCAGGAGCCAGATCAGGGCAGCATTACTTTGGGAAACATAGATGTATTGAAGCAAAAAACAGATCTGCGGAAAGTCCTGGGATATCTGCCTCAGGATTTTGGGTTTTATCCCAAGGTCTCTGCAATGAGTTTATTGGACCATTTTGCCGTACTGAAAGGGATCTCGCATAAAGGGGAGCGAAAAGAAATAGTAGAAGCTTTATTGCAGCAAACTAATTTATATGAAGCACGTAAACGTAATGTGAGTGATTACTCCGGGGGAATGAGGCAACGTTTCGGAATAGCCCAGGCGTTGTTGGGTAACCCCCAACTGATCATAGTCGATGAACCTACGGCAGGATTGGATCCGGTGGAGCGTAACCGGTTTCATAATTTACTGAGTGAAATAGGGGAACAGGTTATTGTTATTCTTTCCACACATATTGTAGATGATGTAAAGAATTTATGCCGTCACATGGTTGTGATGAATAAAGGGACTATTCTACTGGAAGGTACACCGGCAGAAGCTCAGGAGTCCGTTCGGGGCAGGATCTGGCGTAAGCATATAGATAAAAGTGAGATTAACGAATACCGCTCCAGGGTCCAGGTCATCTCTTCTTATATTTCCGAAGGGAAAATAATGATCCATGTGTATGCAGAGGAAGCTCCCGGTACGGATTTCATACCGGTAGAGGCAGGACTGGAAGATGTTTACTTCTCAACAATCACTAAAAACTGATCGGAAATGTTTAAAGAAATATTCCTGTTTGACCTGAAGCAAAATTTCGGGAAGCCTTCTACTTATATCTTCTTCGGTATCTTCTTCCTGCTTACCCTAATATTAGGATTGTCTGTGGCCGGCGTATTTGATGTGGCCACGGGTGATTCTAATATCATAGGTAATTCGGCACATGCGGTTTCCGGAATTATCGTTGGACTGAATGATAATATCCTGGGCCTGGTCAATAGTGTGATACTGGTGGCTATTATGGCTACGGCAATACAAAAAGACTATGAGTATAATATACATCCTTTAATTTATACAAAGCCGATAACGAAGGAAGGCTATTTTTTCGGAAGGTTTTTTTCTGCGTTCCTGACGGCTGTTTTTGTATTTTCGGCACAGGTTATCGGTTATTATGTGGGTTGTCTTTTCGGGATGGACACACCCAGGATGGGGACATTTACCCTGATGAATTATCTGCAGCCGTTTTTGATCTTTAGCGTACCTAACATTCTTTTATTAGGTATCATCTTCTTTTCCGTAACCACCTTTACACGCAATACCTTACCTGCTTACTTATTTTGTATTGTGCTTCTGGTAGTGCGCACTGTTTCTTCAAATATTACTGCAGATATAGAGAATAAAACACTTGCTGCCATACTTGAACCGTTTGGTTCCGAGGCTCTGAATCATATTACCCGCTACTGGACGCCGGATGATCAGAATACCCGAATGATTCCTTTACAGGGTAGTTTGTTGTATAATAGGATTTTATGGACGGGCATTGCTTTACTGATCACAATACTCAGCTATTTAAAGTTCAGCTTTACCCAGTTTTTAAATC
Source organism: Taibaiella helva (assembly GCA_040392805.1). Lineage (GTDB taxonomy): Bacteria > Bacteroidota > Bacteroidia > Chitinophagales > Chitinophagaceae > Taibaiella > Taibaiella helvus_B. The sequence continues at coordinate 7,663 of JBEBVI010000055.1, read as the reverse complement.
CGGTTACCTTCTTTTTCAAGAGAAGTAAAACGGCTACGGCAAGTCAGGGATACGCCCATGCGCCCTTGTCTGCCTTACCTGTAGCTACACAACGATTTTCCATAAAAGATAACTGGAAACAATTATTCTATCTTTCCGGGTTTGAATTTGTAAAGATGACCAAAAGCACCTTTTTTATAATTATCTGTGCATTGGGTATGGCTATGATGTTTATCGTAGCTCAATATATAGGTTCTATGTATGCTACGGAAACGTATCCGGTCACTTACCAGATCATAGAAAGCGTTGCTTCCATATTCCAGTTGTTTATATTGATACTGGTGGTCTTCTTTTCAGGAAATATTATCTGGAGGGACAGGGAGCAAAAAATGGATGAGCTTATCGGTTCTATCCCGGTAAGTAATACGGTCTTGTTTTTCTCTAAGTATATAGCACTTATCTATGTAGTGGCTGTATTGCTTGCTGTTGCCAGTATTACCGGGATGCTGATACAGGTTTCCATGTCTTATTATCATTTAGAACCCTTGTTGTATTTTAAAGCCGGGCTGCGTATGCTGGTTGGTTACACTATAACAGCGGGTGTATGTATGGCTATTCAGGTGTTTAGCCCTAATAAATATCTTGGCTTTTTCCTTTCGCTTCTCCCGGTTTTGTTTATTAATATCATCTTTGAACTATTGGAATGGAGAAACAACCTGTATATTTTCAATTCCTCTGGTCCCGGTATGGCTTATTCGGATATGAATGGCTATGGTCATACGGTAAAGTCCTGGCTGATATTTAAGAGCTATTGGCTGAGCATTGTCCTGCTCCTGTGCCTGTTGGCCCTTATGGTTCTGCCACGTGGTAAGGAAAAAGGCTTGACCGCCCGCTTCCGTTTGTCTAAAAGTTCATTCAGGCCTGTACATAAGATAGCTTTGGCATTATGTATACTTTTTGCAATCAGTGCCGGTGGTTATATTCACTATAACACCCATATTCTGAACCGCTATGTATCCCCCAAGCAAATGGAGGAAGAGCAGGCTATGTTTGAAAAGACATATAAACGCTATGAGCGTACGCCGCAATTACGCATTGTATCCTCATATATTGATGTGGCTATTCAACCTTATAAGCGTGAAGTTCAGGTGGAAGGATTTTATTATCTGAAAAATAAGTATAACCTTCCTATAGATACTTTATTCGTGGATTATATAGGAGGAGAGAAAACAAACTATCATTATAACACATTACAACCGTTAAGAGAAGCCAGGGTTATTGTCGATGATAAAAAGTCAGGAGTAAAGATGTTTGTCTTTGACCAGCCTGTATTGCCCGGAGATTCCATACGCTTTAATTTCAACATCTATTTTAAACCGAAAGGATTTGAAAACAGAGGAACAGAAACAGAGGTAGTATATAACGGTACGTTTTTTAATAATAGGGTACTCCCTTCTATCGGTTATAATCCTGATTCGGAAATAAGCGCCAACAGGGCGAGAGAAAAGTATGGGCTGCCGCATAAACCACGTATGGCCGCTGTAGATGATTCGGTTGCTTTGAGGGACAACTATATATCCCGTGATGCGGACTGGATACGCTTTGAAACCGTTGTCAGTACCAGTGATGACCAGATAGCACTGGCTCCGGGATACCTGATAAAGCAATGGAAAAAGGCTGGTCGTAACTATTTTCATTACAAGATGGATAGCCCTATCCTTAATTTTTATGCCTATCTAAGTGCCCGTTACGAGATAAAAAGAGACAAGTGGAATGATGTGAATATCGAAATTTATTATCATAAAGGCCATGAATATAACCTGGAACGGATGATCCGGTCAATTAAGAAATCATTGGAATATTATACGCATCATTTCGGCCCTTACCAGCACCGCCAGGTACGGATACTGGAATTTCCCCGTTATGCTTCCTTTGCACAATCTTTTCCAAATACCATTCCTTATTCGGAAAGCGTCGGGTTTATAGCCAGGGTGGATGATAAGGATAAGACCAAGATTGATGTACCGTTTTATATTACGGCGCATGAGGTGGCGCATCAATGGTGGGCACACCAGGTAATTGGCGGTAATGTACAGGGGAGCGTCTTAATGTCGGAAACAATGAGCCAGTATGCGGCATTAATGGTTATGGAAAAAGAGTATGGCTACCAGGCCATGAAGAAGTTCCTGAAATATGAAATGGACATCTACCTGAAGGGAAGGACGCTTGAAGCCAAAAAAGAAGTTCCCCTTATGCTGTGCGAAAACCAGGGCTATATCCACTACAATAAAGGAAGTGTGATCATGTATGCTTTGAAGGATTATTTAGGTGAGGAGGTGTTGAATTCCGCTGTAAGGACCTATTTGCAGAAAGTAAAATTCCAGGAGCCGCCTTATACCAATGCCATTGAGTTTGTTCATTACCTGAAAGAGGCTACCCCGGATAGTCTTCAGTATATTATCCACGATATGTTTGAAACAATAACGATCTATGAGAATTATGTCAGTGACCTGAGCTATAAACCTACCGTAGATGGAAAGTACAAGGTACGCCTGGCTGTCGGAAGTGCTAAATTCCGTTCAGATAGCTTGGGCAAAAATGAACAGGTGCCTGTCGCGGATTACATAGATGTTGGTGTTTTTGCCAGACAACAAAACAACACCGCGCAATCAGATCCAGAGAAAGTGCTGATCCTGCAAAAGGTCAGGATGGATAAACCGGAAAAAACTTTCGAGTTTATCGTAAATGAAAAGCCGTACAGTGCAGGTATTGATCCCTATTATAAGCTGATAGACCGTACACCGGATAATAATACTTTTACATTCGGCAGCAAACCTCCCAAAGTAAATATAGAATCCGGGCGAAATAAGAAGTAGAGATTGCCTGACACTATAAGTTCGTTTCACACAAAGCGGACGAAGAAAACGACGAAACCAAGATAGATATTACCCATTTACGTGGCGACCTTTGTCATCTTTGCCCCTTTGTGTGAAATTTATGCGCTTTTCAGACAACCTCTTTCATCAGCCCTTCCTGCAATCGTTACAATAACCATTTACCCAGCAATTCATACTGGCGAAACGGTACCCCCTGGGCAGCTTCAACGTCACGGTTTCTTTAAGACATTCTACTTTCTCACAATTAATGCATTTGAAGTGGAAGTGATCGTGCTGATGATGGTTGTCATCGCAATGCCTGCAAAGGGCGTAATACGATTTCCCCTCTTCAGATACGGCACGGTGGGCAATGCCATCCTCACAGAATCTGTTGAGGACACGATAAATAGTTACCCGGTCCACCTCACCTTTAATGGTATCTTCAATCATATCCTGGCTTAAGGCAACCTTTGAGGTTTCAAGCAATTTCAGTATAGCCTGTTTGGCGGGTGTGTTTCTTCTTTTCACAAAAAATAAATAATGCAATTATGTTGCAATTAAAAATGGATTGCTATATTTGCAATTAAGTTGCAATAACAATCTTGTTTATTATCATTTCTTAACTGTAAAAATAATGAAAAAAACACTGACACTACTCACACTGGCCGTATTGGCCCATGCTGCAAAAGCACAAGACGTTGACACACTGATCAACCATACTGATGGCGTGGCACTGGAAGCCGGAAAATACACAGTTCCCGGTACCTGGGGCTTTTATGCCGGGCATAACTCGTTCGGACAGCAACAATTTGGCGAGAAATACCTTGTGGACGACCATGTCCATGTTTTAGGCGTTGTAGCGCACCTGAACACCAGCACCGGTACGGTAACCAACGCGGATACAGAGCTGGATTTCCGTATCTGGAAGACGGATGCGGAAGGAAAGCCGGCCGGTAGCTCTTCTCTGGAAGACGGTCATATTGATCTGGGCAATGTGAACCTGGGAGGCCCTACCGTAATTATGTTTCATAAGGAAGCACATGTAGAAGATGCATTTTTTGTAAGCCTTGACCTGGGTGATTATTCCCACCATCCGTTGGAAGGAGATACTGTGGGCTTATATTATGCGCCGCATGGTTCCAGGTCTGAAGCTGATATTGCGGCAATACCTTACCGTAATGTATTCCAGATACACGGTCATGGATCACCTGACTGGAAAGATTTTTATACCGGGGCTACCACGCCTTCTGCTATAGCTACTCACTTTGCTATTTATCCTATAGTGGAGTTTGAAGAGGAGCACAATAGTATTGCAAGCCTCAAAAAAAATGGCCTGGAAGTAGCTGCGCCTTATCCTAACCCGGCTTTAGATAAGATAACATTACCATTCACACTTACAAAAAGTACGCAGGTCAGTATACGTGTTATGGACGTAGCCGGACGTGTTATCAACGAGCATCACAAAGGACAATTAACCTCGGGTAGCTATAACGAAACTATTGATATCAGTGATCTTCCCGGTGGTATCTATTACCTTACATTATCGGCAAATGATGCTGCTATGGCCATTAGAATTGCAAAAACGATTTAAAATTTATAGTTGAGCTTTTACAGCGTGTTTCTGTTTGTTTTTACCCGACCCGCTAACAATGCGTGTTGAAGCGTACTGATATTTCCCCGCTTAGTTAACCCTGGGCCCTGCTGAAGAAGGACCCGGGGATTAACTTTAGTTGACATGCTTTATCTGTAAAATACAGGAACCAGCATTCAATTTTTGATTTACCATTGAAATAGGTGCCTTAGCGGGAAATGCTCCTTTCGATTCCTGGTTAAGAATTTTTGATGTAACACTTTGGTGAATATACTGCTATCTCCCTTGGACTAACCTATTAAAATCAATAAACAAAAAAGATAAGATGAAGCAACAAAGACTACCGGTGACCGTGCTAAGCGGTTTTCTCGGAGCGGGAAAAACAACATTACTCAATCATGTGCTGCATAACAAAGATAATTTGAAAGTTGCCGTAATTGTAAATGATATGAGTGAAATTAATATTGACGCACAGATTGTAGCCCGGGAGCAGGTACTGTCGCGAACGGAAGAGCGGCTTGTAGAAATGAGCAACGGTTGTATTTGCTGTACGCTGCGTGAGGATCTGATGGTGGAAGTAGAAAGGTTAGCCGGAGAGGGCAGATTTGATTATTTGCTTATAGAAAGTACAGGCATCTCCGAGCCGGTACCGGTTGCCCAGACATTCAGCTTTGCCAGTGCGGATGGCACTATGGATCTTTCGCGCTTCAGCTATATTGACACAATGGTTACCGTTGTGGACTGCTTCAACTTTTTTAAAGATTTTAGCAGTAATGAACAATTGAATGACAGAAACATGACTGATGACGAGCAGGATCAGCGTACCATTGTCAACCTGATTACAGACCAGAATACCCGGTAAATATTATCCGGGCTAAAGGGCTCTTCTGGCTGGCCTCGAGGCCGGATATCGCGATCAGCTTTAGCCAGGCCGGCGGAAGTCTTCGTATAGAACATGCAGGTGTATGGTGGGAAAGTATGCCATTTGAAGAACGTTTACGTTACTATTCTTTCATAGAAAACCGGCAATCTATTGAAACCCGGTGGAGTAAACAGTGGGGAGATCGCTTGCAGGAATTGATTTTTATAGGCCATCAGCCGGATAAGGAAATGTGCATAAGCAGGTTGGAAGCATGCCTTTTGACAGAGGAGGAGGAGCAATCTTTCCTGATTGGCTATAGCTGGCCAGGCAAAGACCCTTTCCCCGTAGAGATTTAGAACATTTTTTAGAGGAGCATAATCTTACTATAAACATTAAGCTATATCGCTGGTGAATGATTAAAAACAGTAGATACGATATATGAAAGAGATCAAAGCTAAACCGGTGACTATAATTTCAGGTTTCTTAGGTGCGGGTAAAACTACATTCCTGAATGCCTGGATAGCAGGCAATAAAGAAAGCAGGCCCTTTATTATCGAAAATGAATTTGGCAAAGAAGGTATAGACGCAGGATTAATTGTCAGCACCGATGCAGATATATTTGAACTGAACAGCGGTTGTTTGTGCTGTAACCTTAATGAAGACTTTTATGATCTGCTTGGCGCTTTATGGGAGCGTGAGGAGGAGTTTGATGAATTGATTATCGAAACTACATGTATAGCAGATCCGGCAACAGTTGCAGAGCCTTTTATGGCCATTCCACAGTTGCAGAACTATTATTGCTTACAGAGGGTTATATGCCTGGTGGATGCGCAACTGATAGAATTTGAGTTAGAGGAAACGCAAGAGGCCCGTAAGCAAATTGCCTTCAGCGATGTTATCCTGATTAATAAGTCGGATAGCGTGAATAAGGATTACTTAAGAGAGTTGGCTGTGCTATTGTCCGGTATCAATCCTTTTGCCCGTATCCTTACCGGTAACAAAGATGAAGGTTATCCGATAGCCGGAATAAAGGCGCTTACACGCGGTGATGTTGATGAACACTACCAACAGGCAGGTCGTGATAGGGTCAGTCATGATGTTGGCTTCACCCCGCACGAACACCATCACCATGATATTACTTCCCTGAGCTTTGTTTTTGAAGAGCCGTTTAATCTTGATGAATTTGAATACCGGCTTCTGGTATTTTTAAATGCCCAGGCCGGCGATATCTATAGGCTGAAGGGATTTATTCATGCCGATGGTATAGATAAAAGAATTATAGTACAGTCGGTTGCCAGCCTTCTGGCTATTACAGAGGGCGAAGACTGGCCGTGGGAAGATAAGCGCCTGAGCAGGTTGGTGGTTATCGGGCGTAACCTTAAGGCTAAGGGCTTCGATCGTTTATTCCGGCAATGTATTGATGTAAAGTATCGTAAACTTTGAAAGCGGGGTTATCTGTTTCCGCATGCTAACCCTTCTTTGTAAAGATCCGATGGAGTTATCTGGTAAAGTAAGAATGAAGATAAATAATGAATACTGCAAATTAAGGATTTTTAAATATTTTTGTCATTGAGCGTTATTTTATGGCAGGTCATTTAGATATTATAAGAAAGGGTGAATCGGAAACTACTGAATTTAAATCTTCATTTAATGCCGGTGCTATTGAAACACTGGTTGCCTTTGTCAATACAAAAGGAGGATATTTGTATATTGGTATATCTGATGAAGGTGAGATACAGGGGATTACCCTGAATCAGGAAACTATTCCACAGTGGGTTAATGAAATTAAGACGAAAACAACTCCGTTACTGATACCCGAAGTAGAAACGATTACGCTTAATGACCGTACTGTTCTTGTATTTTCTATTCAGGAGTATCCTATAAAACCTGTAGCCTTTAGAGGTAAATACTTTAAGCGTATAGGAAGTAGCAATCACATATTGACTACTGCCGAAGTGGTAAGCATGCACTTACAAAGCTTTAACACCAGTTGGGACTACCATATTAATCCGGAATTTTCTCTTGACGACCTATCGCTGGAGCAAGTGCAAAAAGTTATTGAACAGGTAAATGCGAACAATGACAGGAAGATAAGCGATGACCCGCTCACTTTCTTACTGAAGTATAACTTAATAAGGGAGGGTTCGGTTAGTAACGCCGCGTTTCTGCTCTTCACTAAAAAGGAAACAGTTTTAACGACGATTGAGCTGGGACGGTTTCAGACAGATATTGTTATTAAAGATACTTCAAGAACAAAGGCGGATATACTTACCCAGGTCAATGTAGTGCGTGATTTTGTGTAAAAGCATATCAATAAGGAAGTTATTATTACCGGAGATGCGCAAAATATCCAAC